>DODG01000278.1 GCA_003509065.1 Acidobacteriota bacterium | reverse complement strand
ACGCTGCCCGTTCACGTCTACCTTTCCACCTTTACAGGCGCGTTGTGCTTCAGATCTAGTTCGAAAAAGACAGGCTACGTCGAGCCAAATATCGAGCCTCAGCTTAACCACGACGTCTGTATTTTCGTTTGGCACTATCTTGAATTTCGCAATTAATATTTGTTGCTAAGGCGTTACTGTGTGAGTAACTGTTGAATAACCGTGCGGCTAGTGTCCAACAGCTCATCGATTTTTGATGAGTCCTTCCCGCCAGCTTCCGCGAAGTCTGCACGGCCACCACCGTTGCCACCTACGATTGGAGCGATAGTCTTGACGACTTGGCCAGCTTTGACACGTCCGGTGAGATCTGGTGTGACGGTCACAATAACGTGAACTCGGTTTTTTTCCGTGACCGATGCCAGGACGACGACACCGACCTCTAGTTCTTCTTTAAGTGAATCAGCTAGTGTACGCATGGCTACTTTGTCTAAGCCAGAAACCTTGCGAGCGATCAGTGTGACCCCGTTGATGACTACGTCGGTTTTTTCACTGATCTCGTCACTCAAGGCTGACTTGACTTTGAGTGCGCTAATCTCACGGGTAAGTTGCTTGGTGTCTTGCTGTAGACGCCTTATGACTTCGAGGGCTTTGGTTCCGGATGCACCGAGCACATCAGTTAATTTCCGCAGTGTAATGCGACGCGACTGTATGTGCCGGACCGCTGCGTCACCTGTTAGAGCTTCGATACGACGAACACCCGCCGCTATACTGCTTTCTTGTTCAATCGTGAAAGCTCCAATATCTCCAGTTGCGACACAATGGGTGCCACCGCACAGTTCCACGCTGAACTGTGTTATCGAGACCACGCGAACACGTTCCCCGTATTTTTCCCCAAAAAGTGCAATGGCACCTTCCAAGATGGCTTCTTCGGTAGGTCTTTCCTCAGTTCCAACTGGTGTATTAAAGCCAATCTGCGTGCTAACGACTTGTTCGATTTTGTCGATCTCCTCAGTGGTTAGTGGTGCCTGATGAGTGAAATCAAATCGCAAGCGGTCGGACGCGACGAGCGATCCAGCCTGACTGACATGCTCTCCTAGCACACGACGTAGTGCAGCATGCAGTAGATGGGTTGCCGTATGATTTCGCCGAATTGCGTTGCGACGACTAGCGTCTACGGCAGCCGTTACGCAGGTGCCTTGGGTTATGGAGCCACTTTTTATCCGCACTTTATGTACTCTTGGTACCGTACGGACTGGTTGCGGCACCAGATCTTCCACGATTGCGAGAAGACCATCATCCGTTGTGAGGGTCCCTGTATCAGACACTTGCCCGCCTGATTCCAGATAGAAGGGGGTACGTGCGAGAGAGGCGTATCCAGTCTCACCCTGTTCAAGCTTCTCGCACCCTATGCCATCATCGCTCCATAACATAAGAACGCGGACGTCGCTGGCGGTAGTTTCCGAATAGCCGGTAAAGCTGTCGCCAGCCTGATTTAATTCAGTTGCCACAGCTTCTGGAGCAATCCAGCTGAAATTCTTGGAAGCCTTCTTAAAACCACTACCCGCACGCGCACGCGCACGCTGTATTTCCATCTGCCGGTTGAATTCTGATCGGTCAATTTTCACCTGACGTTCTTCAGCCAGATCTTCCATGAATTCAATTGGCACTCCGAGTGAATCGTAGAGCTTGAATGCTTCTCCCCCTGGCACGACACCATTTCCAATTTTAGCGTGGTTGATGGCATCTTCCAGTTTAGGGAGTCCGGCATTCAATACCATGTCAAACCTTTTCTCCTCGTTTAACACAGTTTTGACAATAGTGTCGCGGCTCGGTTGCAATGCTGGATAAGGGTGCCCCATTTCTTCGATAACCGTTGTCGTGAGTGAATGCAGGAATGGTTCATTGAGCCCTAGTGTTTTTCCGTGACGCATAGCACGCCGCATGATCTTACGAAGAACATACCCACGCCACTCGTTCGAAGGAGTAACACCATCACCAATCAAAAAAGTCATTGCCCGGAGATGATCAGCGATCACCCGCATTGATTCGTCAGCGGTAGGACGGTCTCCATAAGGAATATCAACTCGTTTGCTGATGGCGGTTAGAAGTGGCGTAAAGAGGTCGGTGTCGTAATTTGATTCTTTACCTTGAAGGACAGCTGTAATACGTTCCAGCCCCATTCCCGTATCAATTGAAGGCGATGACAATTTTTCCAGTGAACCATCTACTTGCCGGTCGAATTCTACGAATACAAGATTCCAAATCTCGATGTATCGATCACAATCACAGGCAGTTCCACGACATGGTGTCGCCATGCAGGGATGGTGGTCACCGAGATGGTAATGGATTTCCGAACAAGGACCGCAGGGTCCAGTATCACCCATCGCCCAGAAATTTTCTGCCACGCCTAATTCGTCAATGCGGTTTGATGGCAGTAGCTTCGTCCAGCATTCAAGAGCCTTGTCATCGCGAGGTACGTCTTTAGACCCTCTAAAAATAGTGGTGCGCAATCGTTCTGGCGGTAGAGCCCAGATTTCAGTTAATAAGGACCATGCCAATGGGATAGCTGTTTCCTTGGAATAATCACCGAACGAAAAATTTCCTAACATTTCAAAGAACGTATGATGCCAGGGAGAACGCCCAACAGTATCAAGGTCATTATGTTTCCCACTGACACGCATGCATTTTTGTACGGTTACAGCTCGACTGTAGTTTCTGGCGTTGTTCCTGAGAATTACTTCCTTGAATTGATTCATGCCCGCGTTTATAAAAAGCAGGGTTTGATCTTCAGCAGGCACCAATGGTGCACTTGACACGAGATGATGTTCGTGTTGTTGAAAAAACTCCAGAAAACTGTTTCGGACGTTTTCTACCGTCATGATTGCCATTCTACCGTGGGTGACGTTGTGGTACCAGTGTTCATTCAGTATCGCCTCGTCCAAAACCTCGACGTTTGAGTGCTCCAAGAATCATCTCGTCAGAAAACCCTTGTCGTCGCAATGCTTGTTGAAGTCGACCTGCTTCCTTCCAATTCTTGACGGAACCGTCGAGACGGCGAGCAAGTGCTCGTTCGAGGACGTTTTCCTCGGAGATTTCTCTGTAAGCAGCTGATACAGCTTCGTGGGCGGTTTCAGTGTCCACGCCGAGGGCTTCGATTTCTCTTATGAGCCGGATCCGTCCTCGGGATTTCAGTTTGACAGCCGTACGTGCGTATGCAAAAGCTGTCCTACGATCATCCAGGGCACCCTCTTCTTGCAGGCGTACCAAGGCTGTGTCGATGACATCAGGCGGGAACAATCGTTTATGCAGTCGTTCACGAACCTGTAATGAAGACAACTCTCGGCGTGCGAGTAGCCGTAAGGCCGTCACATAAGGGTCAGATGATGCGATACCAGAGGAACGTCGTTCATTCATCCTGTCGGTCGCAGACCATGATCGTTTACTGGATGTTTACGAAGATTTTTACTTTTCCGTTGTTGCTCGTCGCTTTGAGGCCTCATCGGGATCCACAAAGGTCAGCCAATCATATCGATCAGGGATTTCACCATTGATAATGTCAAAAAAGTGTTTTTGGAGAGCTTTGGTGATCGGACCTCGACTTCCTGATCCAATTGTTGTGCGATCTACCGAACGGATCGGAGTGACTTCACTTGCGGTGCCCACCACGAATAGTTCGTCGGCAATGTAAAGCGCTTCCCGAGGTATTCCTTGTTCGACTACAGCGAAGCCGAGTTCTTTAGCAATAGTAATAATTGAGTCACGCGTAATACCAGGCAGAATGGATGAAGCTGTTGCAGGCGTGTAGATCGTGTTATCACGCACCATGAATAAATTCTGCCCACTACCTTCACTGACGAGGCCACTTGGATCGAGTGCGATGGCCTCACTATAGTTGTTAGCGATGGCCTCCATTTTGATCAATTGAGCGTTGGCGTAGTTCGCCGTGGATTTTGCGAGTGATGGCAGAGTATTTGGTGCCATTCGTGACCAGGAGCTGACACACACATCTACACCTTGCTCAAGTGCTTCAGAGCCTAAATATGCACCCCATTCCCAGAGGATGATACTTGCTTCGACCGGACATGAGCTTGGGTCAATGCCGAGGGAGTCATATCCGCGGTAGATAAGCGGTCTTATGTAGCAAGCCTTAAATTTGTTAGCTCGGATTGTATCGAGCACGGCCGCTTCGAATCCAGCTTGAGATAACTGGTATTCCATCCGATAGATTTTTGCCGAGTCGATCAGACGACGCATATGCGCATCGAGCCGAAAACAAGCGGGACCAAGCGGCGTGTTATAACAACGGGCACCCTCGAAGACACCGCTACCGTAGTGAATGATATGCGAAGCAATATGGATGTTAGCGTCATTCCAGTCTATGAGACTGCCATTCATCCAAATTTTTCCGGTACCTGAGAATGCCATCGAAGGCTCCTTACGGCCAGTTGGTACAGCGGCGAGTGTCACAGAATCAGGGGTGAGTGACGATGTTAATACACACCAACATATTCAGCCGCCGAATCACTTAATGGTAACACCTACTGCATTTCCCGACAAAACGGACACCTATCGGTTTTGGCGTGAAGCGGCTTTCGGCAGTGCCAGCAGAATCGTTGTTGAGGTGTGTCACTTGCGTGATTGCTAACTGATAATGGTCTTTCGTTGTTTAACGTTTGATTAGAGTGTGTTCTGCGAACTGAGTTTTCAGGTCGTCCATCAAGCAAGTCGGTTAGAATATCATTCGCCTGTTTATATCGTTCGGAGATATTAGGTGCCATCGCACGCATAATGATCTCGCTAACTCGTGTCGGAATGTTCGGATTCTTAAGACGAGGAGCGCTGACTAGTTCACCGCTCATTAACTTGTCTAATTCTTTTGGTGCGGGTGGGGTATACGGTGCCGAGCCGGTCAGAATCTGGTACATTGTGCAGCCTAAAGAATAGATGTCTGATGCAAAGACCGCCTTACCGTCGAATACTTCCGGTGCCATGTAGGCTGGACTACCAATGACTGTTGCGCCGTGAGCTGCGATTTCGAGAAATCGTGCAGTTCCGAAGTCTGCGACCTTAAGCAGGCCGGTTTTAGACACAAGCACGTTGCCAGGTCGAAGATCTCGGTGAAGCACGCCTTGACCATGTGCGTGACCAACCGCATTACAAATCTGGCAGATATAATCCAGTCCACGAGAAAGCTCGAGTGCACCCTCGGCCGCGATGATTTGCTCTAACGTGGCACCAGGGACATATTCCATAACGATAAAGAATATGTCATTTTGTTTTTCCGCTGTTGTGATTGAGACCACATTGGGATGATTAAGACTCGCGAGCAGACGCGGTTCCTTTAGCAACTCACCAAAATCAATGTTCTGGCGGTGTGGCACCTTGATCGCAACCTTTTTGTCGATCCAGGTATCATGTGCTAGGTACACAGAACCGAAGCCGCCACTACCGAGCGGTTCCAGAACCTTGTATTTGCCGAGCAGCTGATCTCGGAGCAGTAGCAAGGTGCTATGAGTATACCGCGAAATCGTCGCTCAGATAGAGAACATAGCACTCACGAAGACTCCGACAGGATGATATGACGCAGCACATTAGTCACACTATAATCCCTTAATGCCTCCACGATTCTTTGCGCCGAAGCTGTCGGCCCTAGATGTTGTTGTCACGCTGCCGTTAGACGAAGCGCAACATCTACGTCAGGTGCTTCGCTTAGATGTTGGAGAAATTATTCACATCTTTGATGGTAAAGGGCAAGAGTGCGAGGCTACAGTTGAGTACGTTGGCCGTCGGGACGTGAGAGTTCGGCCCGTCGCTTCAGTACAGCCTTTACCAGAGTCTTCGCTGCAGTTGACGCTTGCACCAGCAATGTTAAAGGGTCGACAGCTTGATTTAGTCATTCGTGATGCAACGATGCTGGGTGTGGTTGCAATTCAGCCCTTGATCTCGACGAACATGGTTGTGCCAGCCGCAGTCGCACAACGAGGTTCCTTGCTCGACAGGTGGCGTCGAATCGCTGTGTCATCAGCCAAACAATGCGGTAGGGCAGTTGTTCCAGAGGTGAGGT
>DODG01000135.1:12764-14120 GCA_003509065.1 Acidobacteriota bacterium | reverse complement strand
GTAGGCTGGCACGAAGTCATCTTTTGAAATTAACGCTACAAAGAATTCGCATTCCTCGGTGAAGGACTCTCGCGCGCGTGGCCGAACCACTACACTCAGACGCTCCGACTGACACCGATAGCACTTCAACATCTTTCGGGTACCGTGTGTTGCGACGTTTAGGCGCTGCATTCACTTTTCGTGATTTTCGGGTCTTGTGGCTAGGCGCCTTTACCTCCACCACTGGTAGTTGGATGCAACAAGTTGCACAGCGTTGGCTCGTCCTTACAATGACGGGTTCGGCATTCTTCCTTGGTCTCGACTCTTTTTTAGCGCAATTACCAATCCTACTCTTCACATTAATCGGTGGTGTAATTGCCGACCGCAAAGACCGACGTTATCTGCTTATAGGTTCCCAATACGTCCAGATGACTTCAGCATTTATATTGGCAGCCCTCGTCTATTTCGACATCGTTCAACTTTGGCACATTCTCTTATTATCATTCGTATCAGGATGCGGTCAGGCATTCGGCGGTCCTGCTTACCAGTCTCTTCTCCCTGCACTTGTCCCAAAACAGACACTTCCGAATGCGATAGCGCTGAACTCTATTCAGTTTAATCTCGCTCGTGTCTTTGGTCCGTTGATTGCAGGCATCACTTTAGCCGCTTTAGGTACTGCGGCGTGTTTTGGACTGAATGGCTTATCATTCTTTGTCGTCATCATCGCACTCATGTCACTACGGGTGAAACACGTGCCACCCACCAACCAGCGATCAATGATGGAAGAGTTGCGTGGAGGCCTATCCTACGTTAAACACGAAGGCGCCTTGCTCACACTCACCATCCTTGCATTTATAACGACCTTCCTCGGTCTCCCATTACTGACGCTACTACCAGTTGTCGTCGAGAATGTTTTTCAGGAAGGAGTCGAGCAGTACAGCCAGATGTTAGCGTTTTCAGGCACGGGTGCTGTGATCGGAGCGTTGATCGTCGCCTGGCTCGGCAAGTTCAAACGCATGGGGCTAACCTTATTGTGTGTGCAAATTGCTTTCGGCGTAATCATCGTCGCATTCTCATTCTCACGGGTCATGTTACTAAGCGAACTGCTGCTATTACTGAGTGGAGCCACCCTTATTATAGTGTTTTCACTAGTTACATCACTCGTCCAGCTTTCAGTGCCAAATGAGTTACGAGGCCGCGTTATGAGCATCTTCATGCTAGCATTTCGAGGCGGAATGCCGCTCGGTGACCTCATGGGTGGAACTCTTGCTAACCAGATTTCAGCCACATTCGTGCTAACCGTCAACGGCACACTCTTAGTGGTCGTGGCCTGCTACTTTCTCGTCCGTAGTCACGGAATCAGAGAGTTATAATTTC
>DODG01000135.1:0-12375 GCA_003509065.1 Acidobacteriota bacterium | reverse complement strand
AGCAGGCTTCACACGCCAAGTAACCGCTCAACGTTCAACGCGAGTGTTTCCAATTCTGCGGGTCGTACTGAACCGACGATGTACCGGTCGGGGCGGACCAATAACACTTCCCCATGATGCAGTCTCATGATCTCGTCGAATCGATTATCTATTGGAACCAAGTAAGAATCGGACAACGGTGGTTGCATCTCAGCACTGACAACATGCCTTCCCTGTACAGACAAAGCCTGCCAGAGTCGATGACACAGCGCGGCCTTAAGATCGAACGTTGGACAGTTGATTGCGAGTAGCGCAAATCCTTTACCCAACTGAACATCGAGTAAGGTCGTTGTTCCATTCGCTGTCGATACTTCAGGTTGCGGAAGCATTCGCCCAACCCAAGTTTTCGTAGGACGGGCTTCATCTCGCAAAACGAAACCCTCTTGAATCACAGCACGCGGAATGTACCGCATTTCAGTGATGTAACCAGCGAATGGTGGAACGCGCGAGAGAAACCAAAACACCAGATCTCGAAAAAACGCTAACACCACTGAACGGCTATTAACTATGCGTCCAAGCAGGACTGAAATATCAATCGTAGCCTCCGTATGGTTCCGGCGCTCCAATTCGTAAGATGAAAGAAGACGCAAAGAAGCCACTCCCCTCAGCACGGCAACCAACTTCCAGCATAAATTCGACGCATCGCGATGCCCTGAATTCATGCCGGATGCACCAAACGGGGGCATCAAATGGGCAGCGTCGCCAAGAAGAAACACGCGATCGACTTGCATCTGTTTCACAAATAGCGAGTGAAATGTGTAGACTGCCCGTCGACAGATTTCTACTTGATCGAAATCTCGAAACGGTGCAAATAAACTCCGCAACGACCGATCTTCCAGCATCTCGTCAGGATCTTCACCGGGTAGCAACATGAACTCAAATCTTCGCCCATGAAAGGGTGCTGGGATACTGTCCGTCGGCCGTCTTGGGTTGACGAAGTATTTTGAGAACGGACTGTGATCGCTGTCATTAAGTAAATCTACAACAACCCATGGTTGCTCATATGACCGACCATCCATCTCAATCCCAAGTTCTTTGCGAACAGTACTCTTCCCTCCATCGCAGCCAAGCACAAAGTCTGCACGGATCTTCTGCCGCACACCGTGAACATCGATAACCTCGGCAACAACGGTTGACCCGTCTTGGTCTAAACTGATTAGTGTCTGTTCGAAATACACAGAAGTAGAGGCAAACCGTTTAACACCACGCAACATGATCTTCTCAAGCTCAGGTTGCCAGATAGCGGAACGATTACCGTAACCATTCGGCGTAATCAATCCTTTAACGCGGGCCACACAAAAACCAAAACGTGAAAAATAACTGACCCCTGCAGCTGATACACAATGCTCAGCAAGTTCATCGGCCAAACCAACGAGGTCAAGCGTCCGAAAAAACTCATCATCAATGTAAATACCTTTTGGAATGTCAGAAGTTCCTTGGTTTTTTTCAAGCACGACAGTGTCAACGTTCGCAAAGCCCAAGAGATTAGCCGCAGCCAATCCGGTAGGCCCAGCACCGACGATTAACACCTGAGTCTTCTTATCTACAACCACTGCAAATCAACGATTTGTTGTTAGGAATCTATTGACTGAAGCAGACAGCTTTCACCCACGGGCAGCCTCTGCATTTAAGAATGTGCCAAGTGCGTCGATGAACTTTTCGTTCTCACGATCCAACCCCACGGTCACGCGAAGATAATTATCAAGGCCATACGCCTCCAGCGGTCGCACGAGGATGTTACGACCCGCTAGAAACTCCAGCGCTGCCAGAGCCAAAGACGATCCAGACTCCCCCACCTTACAGGTGTTGAAATTAGTCACACTGGGAAGTGGTGGAACACCAAGCTTGCTAGTGCGATCGGCTACCCAGTGCAGTGCACGGGTATTATGTGTGATCACTTCTTGAAGATACGCCTCGTCATGCAGAGCAGCAACGCCGGCAGCCTGAGCAGCACCACTAACAGGAAACGGCAACCGCGCACGATTAAACACCTCAATAATCTTTTTTGGCCCGTACGCCCAACCTAACCTGAGACCAGCGAGGCCGTAAGCCTTCGAGAAAGTACGTGTCATGACGACATTGCCAGCATCCTCGACGAACTCGATCCCAGCAGAATAATTGTCAGCAAAAACGAACTCCGCATAGGCGGAGTCGAGCACCAGGAGAACTTCAGAGGGAAGAGCGGCACATAAGCGAGCTAGCTCCGTTTTCGAAATGTAGGTTCCAGTAGGATTATTTGGATTCGCTAACAACACCACCTTCGTCCGTTCCGTGACTGCAGCAATCACGGCATCGACCGATGCCGTGCAATTTACCTCAGGTGCTACTACAGGTGTTGCCCCACAGGCGATGGCACCCAACTTAAAACGAAGGAAGCCATACTCACAAAACACGACCTCGTCACCATCTCCAGCGAAAAGCCTTGTCAAGCTGTCCACGATTTGATCGGAACCGTTGCCACAGAGAATCCGTGAGGGATGCAACTTATGATGTTCAGCTAATGCATCCCGAAGAAAATTACAGCTAGTATCCGGATAACGCTGTAAAAAACTACCGTACTCTTGGTACGCCTTGATCGCATTGGGACTCGGTCCAAGAGCAGATTCGTTGGATGACAACTTGACAACTGGATCGTCTCCCACACCCTTGGTCGCCCCAGGTACGTATAGAGGTAATGATGAAAGATAGGCCTTTGGCTCTGGACTTGTCATCTAAGCTTTTCTTCCAGGAGGCAGGTCATCAATCACGGTCGCGGCCGTCATTGTTCGCCCATCCGCGTAATGCTTTAATGCTGCATAGGCAGTTTCGTGAAACGGAACGTCTATATCCAGTTGATGTCCCAAACGAACAACGGTCCCACTCAAATGTTCAATCTCCAATCGCCTACCGCTCCGCAGATCCACTAACATCGAGGGAATCGATTCTGCCGCCATTTCGTCCACAATCATGAGTGAACGCTCGACAACATCAGACTCTAAATGCACATCAGAGGCATTCGCGACAGCAACGGTCTCGCGCATACCCCGCTCAAGCATTGCTCGACCCGCAGGATCGTCACGTAATGAACCAGTCGGGAGATTTGAAAGACAACAGGCAGCACTCATGACAGAAAACAGGACAAACTTACTCCAAAGTTCCACGTCTATCTGTGTCGTAGTCTCCGCATCAATGCTGCATGCTTTGCAAGCAGTTACTAGCTGCGACGCTATTTTTTGCGCCCGTTCAGTTCGACCACCCACTCTTAACCGTGCCAGGGTACCAAGATGCCGAACATGTCCAGGGGTCACAAGTAACGTGTTACCGTAGACGGCTGCGCCGAGGGCACACCCTCGTTCCAAACGTGAAGTTAATCTATCGATCGCATCGACACCATTTTGCGTGCAGACCACTCCTGTATTCTCGTCCATGAGAGGGCCCAATAAAGAACCTACATCTTCTAAATCATAGGCCTTAACACATAAGAGGACTACGTCGACCGGACCAATATCTTGAGGATGACTCGTCACTCGGAGTTCTTGTAAATGAGCATTACCAAGTGCACTTTCGATTAACAAACCTTGCGTCCGAAGAGCTTCGACTGTTTTCTCACGTGCAATGAAGGAAACATCCACGCCGGTCGCACTGAGCCGACCACCGTAATAACTACCAACCCCTCCCACACCAAGAATGGCAATCTTCATGCTAGGCAGTTACGTCACTTGGGCCCATTTTTCGCTTAAGTTCGGCCTCGAATTCTTCTCGGGGCATAAAACCTGGATCGTCTTTAATGGCATCGAGAGTCTTCCTTAAAACTTCTTCGTCAGACATGTTTAAATCTAGATCGTCACCATGTGGTTGTGGTACATGCCAAGGAGAGTCAAGATAAACCTCGATCCTGTTACCTTCAGGATCACGAAAATAGATCGACCAGGCATTGCCATGATTAATCCCAATGAAATCGGTGACACCTGCCTCCTGAACACGGCGACTCATCTCTCGTAGTTCGTCGAGAGATACAACCTCAAACGACATCTGATTAATAACACTGTAGTCTGCATCCTTCGGTCGTCCAGTTGCGAGCACAAGCTGATGATGAGCATCAGGTCGACTACTCAAAAAGACAAGATCGATCGGAAATTTAAATGCTTTTCCCCGATCAGTTACCACCAGTCCCATCACTTTGGTATAAAAATCTTCCATCCGTGGTAAATCTTGAACATGGATACCCATGTGACTCAGGAGGGGCCGCACCGTTAGTCTCGGCGACGAACTCATAACTCACGCTCGATTCGATGAGTTAAAGTTCCAATGTTTTCAACGATGATTTCGACGACATCACCGACCTGCATAAACACCGGAGGAGTGCGTTTAAACCCAACGCCACCAGGCGTTCCGGTAACAATAACATCGCCCGGTTCAAGCGTAGTCCAAGTCGAACAATAGGCAATAAGTTCCGCAACCGAAAACACCATATCCTTGGTATTTCCGTGTTGCATCACTCGACCATTCAAACGGGTTGATAAATCTAAAACCTGCGGATCTTGAACTTCATCAGCCGTCACCATCCAAGGACCGAAACCACCTGTCGAGTTAAAATTCTTCCCTGCTGTGATTTGTCGCGTATGACGCTGCCAGTCTCGAACACTACCATCGAGATAGCACGAATAACCGGCCACGTGTTCCAGGGCTTCCCTTGCAGGAATCGCATGCCCGCCCTTTCCAATGATTGCGGCGAGTTCACATTCGAAATCCAAATTGTCTGACACTTTTGGCATGACCACCGGTTGTTGATGGCCAACCTGAGAAGCAGCCACCCGGATAAACCACGCTGGATTCGCAGTTTTATCTCGACCAGTCTCAGCAATATGGTCGTCGTAGTTAAGTGCCACAGCCAGAATCTTGTCAGGATTAGGAATAACCGGTAAGAATGTAATTTCATCGAGGGAGTGATCTCCAGTTTGTCCTTCCGCAGCACTTCGAGCTTCATCAAGCGCATTCAAGGTCAATACATCTCTTAGTGTTCGATGCGTTGGAGGCAACCGTTTACGCAGGTCAACCACTGAATCATCAACCACAACACCGTATGTCTCACGATCTCCTACTCGATACGAAACGATTTTCATCGTCACAATCTCCTTGAATAATGCACCTTGCGTTCTGACTGCCAATAAATACGTTTGTTAGCCTGAATATTTTACACCGTCTTACCTTGCTCCTTTTTTACTCCTATCGCAGCCCATCTTCACCAACAATGTCAGCAGCGGCCAAACCACCGATTCGGGCATGGATCCGCGCGCCGGTCGTCATCGCGAGGGCGTAAAGAATTTCATTAGCACGAGGGCTATCGTGCGCACCCACCTCAATCGAACTCATATGGCTTCGAACATATGCCGCTCGAACGTGCCCTAGTGGTATCATCAGCCGAGCACCGATAGCACCAATCATCTTCGACGACGGAACAATGGCTTTCGTGCCCCCAAGAACTTCTCGCATCCCCCATCCACCGGCCTCGTGCCATAGTGCGCCATGTTCCAATTCACCCTCAGATCCAACTATCGCACCTTTACCATAGGATTCGACTGCGCTAGCCTCTACGCCAAGGGCAGTAATAAGTTTTTTGGCGAGTTCTTTGCCGAGAGGCTTCAATTCAGCCATCATTGGCATAAGATCTGGCTCGAAGCGCCCAGCGTAGGGATTCTTGACGACAGCAAAGATGGTGCCTGCATGAAGCGGAGACTCGACGGGCGGTCCGCCATCATGCCGCACAGATTCGACAGTTACTACTATCTTACGAATGTCCACAAGTGTCATGACAATACCTCGAACGCAGATTCAGGACTCCATTGATGAACACTAGACTCAGGTCTAGTATACCCGCCGCATACCGACCACGGCGCGAGTCCAGGACAACTATTCTGGCCGCTACAACCCTCGCTCTGTCCTTATCCGTTACACTGCCAGCCACAGAATTGCTGGTTAACAGCTTTTGGACCCCATCACACCTTATGCGTCAGGAGGTGTTCGACCGATGGGCTGCAGATGTCGAACGAGTGACTGAGGGGCGGGTAACCAGCAGATTTCCTACGAGCACATTAGCTCCACCGTCACGGCAGTGGCATATGGTCACCTCAGGTATTGCTGACGTTGCCATCGTCTTCAATGGCTTTGAACGCAACAGATTGCATTTACCGACCATTGCAGATCTGCCATTTGGAACACCGAGTGCCGAATCAGCTTCGGTAGCCCTTTGGCGGACGTACAAACGTTACTTTGAGGCGGCGAATGAGTATTCTGGAGTCAAGCTATTAGGTTTAATGACTCACTCGGGTGGAGATCTTTATAGCCTTACGACTCCAATTAGAAACGTAGCCGATCTGGCTGGCATGAAAATCCGTACAACCGACGGAAGCTCGTCTGATGCAATGCAGGCATTGGGTGCTGTAGCGGTACCATCGTCTGGTATTGGCGCATACCAGCTTGTTTCTCGAGGAATTGTCGATGGTCTCATTATGCCAACTGGAGACATGCGCACATTCAATATGCTGCAGCATGCCAACTTCGCTGTCGCGATTCCTGGCAAGATCTACAATGGAAGTTTCTCTCTCTTTATGAATATCGATACGTGGAACACCATTTCAAAAACAGATCAAAAAGCAATTCTTGAAGTTTCTGAAGAAACCTTTGCTCGTCGTGCACGTGCGTGGGACGACTCAGATGAAAAAGCCATTGAGGAAATGACGCAACGCAACATTAACCGCACACAGGCGACCAAGAATTTCGTTGAGGAGTTAGAAGCTAATCTCACCTTCGTATCTGATGCATGGATCACTGAAGCAAATCGACGAGGCGTTGATGGTCAAGCAGCACTTGCATTCTTTCGAGCTGAGGCCAAGCGGATCGCAGCCGGTACAAGCACAGAGCCATGAAAATTCTAACTCCCCTCTCAAAGACTAAGCTTGAAGCTTTACTGGACCAAACACTCCTTAGTATTTCAGCATTTGTGATGTTCGTCATGATGGCACTGACGTTCATCGACGTGCTCGGTCGATATATTTTCGCGGCGCCACTACCAGGCGCATTCGAAATGATTCAATTTCTGATGCCATTTCTAATTTTTTCTGTTCTACCAATCCTGACAAAAGAGGACAGTCATATTATGGTCACCGTCCTCGATAGTATCCTGTCACCCCGTGTGCGGTGGATGCAGGCGCTTGTTGTCCAGACTGCAAGCGGAGTAGCCGTTGGATTTATCTGTTGGTGCCTTTGGGAACAAGGACAAAAGCTGAATGAGGGGCTCTACGTCAGCGGTTACCTAGGATGGCCAATCGGACCTGTTGCCTACGCTATGGCCGCATTGTGCTTCATCACATTATTGGTACAGATTGTTAAACTCTGGCACCATCTGAAGTCGTATGACTGAAGCACTCATTGCTTTGACAGCGGTACTTGTGCTTGCGGTTGCCCGCATTCCACTTGGTTTTGCTATGGCAATCGTAGGCACCATCGGTTTCGCCGCCCTTCGAGGTCCCATCGCTGCAGTAGAAACGGTCGGACAACTCATCTTAGACTTTTCAATGAGTTACACGTTTGCAGTACTTCCAATGTTCGTCTTGATGGGTGCCTTCGTTCACCGCTCAGCCCTCTCGAAAGATCTCTATGAGGCTTCATACGCTTGGCTGGGACACTTTCGTGGGGGTTTATCGATGGCCACTGTTGCTGCCTCAGCTGGCTTTGGAGCGGCCTGTGGCAGTTCAGTGGCTACAGCCGCCACGATGGGACGAGTCGCTTTACCATCCATGCGACGATTTGGTTACGACCCGGGATTAGCAGCAGGCACGATTGCAGCAGGAGGCACACTTGGCATCTTGATTCCACCGAGCATGAGCCTGGTTGTTTATGGATTCTTAACCCAACAAGACATTGGTCGCCTATTTATTGCTGGTATCGTGCCAGCCCTAATCACTGTCGTTTTATATTTCTGCGTCATAGCAATTGTAACGCGACTAAAACCACAAGCAGGACCACCAGGACCACGAACGGCCTGGGCTGACCGTTTTCGCAAACTTGGAAAAGTCTACGGTGTCTTGCTTCTGTTCGTACTGGTTCTGGGCGGTATCTATTTTGGGGTATTTACACCCAACGAAGCGGGTGGTGTCGGCGCAGTTGGGGCATGCCTCATAGCTATTTCCAGGCGACACCTGAACTGGCAAGCGTTCGTAGACTCATTAATTGAGGCCGCACGAACAACCAGCATGGTCTTTAGTGTCGCATTTGGCGCTGTTATTCTTTCAAATTTTGTTACCGTCGCAGGACTGCCGGAAACGATAGCGAACGGCATTAATGCCCTAAACCTTCCAGGACTCGTCATTATTATGACTATCTGCTTGGTGTACATTCTATTAGGGTGCGTCTTTGACGGGCTGGCCTTACTATTTCTCACAGTCCCAGTCTTTGCACCAATGGTGGTCACACTAGGATACGACTTAATCTGGTTTGGTATCGTCGTGATTATTGTTTCTGAAATTGCGCTGATCACGCCACCCATCGGCATGAACGTGTTCGTGCTGAAGTCAATGAACCCAGAGTTGTCCCTCCGAACGATTTTTGGAGGAATTGCACCTTTTCTTATCGCAGATCTCGTACGATTAATGATTGTGCTGCTAGTTCCTGGCGTTGTTCTTTTTCTACCACAACTCATGCGATGAATTACCCTGAGGAACGCCACAGCATCGGCAACGACCATGGCTAAAAATATTTTGTTAATCATGTGTGACCAACTTCGTGCGGATTACCTTTCATGTGAGGGACATCCCACACTCCAAACACCAAATATCGATCAACTAGCATCGCGTGGGGTCCGCTTCACTCAAGCGTACGCTCAAGCTCCAATCTGCGGTCCATCCCGAAGCTGCTTCTACACCGGGCGGTACATGTCGAGTCATGGATCTACTTGGAATTGGGTGCCACTTCCAATCGGCGAACAAACACTCGGCGATTTTCTTCGACCACACGGTTATCGCGTTGCCGTCACCGGTAAGACACACATCGCTGCCGACCTAGATGGCATGCGCCGACTTGGAATCGATCCCAAATCGGAAAATGGATTCTTAATTGGACAGGGCGGATTCGAGCCATTTGCTCGTCACGACGGTGTTCACGCTACACCTAAATCGTCAGCTCACTTAGCCTATAACGACTTTCTCAGGCGGCACGGTTACGAAAGCAAGAATCCCTGGCAGGATTACGCCAATTCAGTTACGTGTCCAGACGGTACAATTGCTAGCGGTTGGTATCTACGAAATTCGAACAAGCCATCGAGAGTCGCTGATGAACATTCTGAAACTGCGTTCATTACTGACCGTGCGATGGACTTTATTCGTGAGCAACGCGACCAGCCCTGGTGTTTGCACCTCTCCTACATCAAACCACATTGGCCATATGTTGCATCAGCACCGTACCATCAACTTTTTCACCCTGACGACTGTCTTCCAGTGCATCGACTTGAAGAGGAACGTATTAATCCGCACCCTGTCTATCAGGCATTCATGAACAATGAGGTCTCGAAGACGTTCAATCGAGACGAAGTCCGGCGTACGGTCGTGCCGACCTACATGGGACTCATAAAACAAATTGATGATCACCTCGGACGACTATTCAGTTTTCTCGAAGCAGAACATCGCATGACTGACACAATGATCGTGTTCACCAGCGACCACGGTGATTATCTAGGTGACCATTTTCTTGGTGAAAAAGAGCTCTTTCATGACTGTGCGGCGAGGCTCCCCCTCATCCTGTACGATCCAGAGACATCAGCTGACCCGACACGAGGTACGGTAAACGATACACTTATTGAATCGATCGACCTCCTACCCACATTCCTCGAATCCTGTCACCTAGACCACGCTGATCACATCCTTGAAGGAGAATCGCTCATGCCACTGGTGCGTGGTGCCAAGGCACGTCGCCACCACGATGATGTTTTTAGTGAACTCGACTATGCGTATTACGACACCCGCCGACAACTCAATCTCGAGCCAAGTGAAGCTCGCAGCTATATGATCAGGACAAAGGATTGGAAATATATCTATCATCGACACTTCCGGCCCCAACTTTTTGACCTCAAAAATGATCCAGGTGAGTTCGTTGATTTAGGTGGTGAAACGAGCCGTGTATCAGTACTTAAGGAATTGGCTGATCGGATGTTTCTCAGACTGCTACAGCTTAAATCTCGCGTAACGGAAAGCGACTCGACTGTCGATGCTCGCACTGATGTCGTCAAAGACCGAGGAATTTACATTGGACGGTGGTAATCAATTTCCAGTTCTCCACGAGTGATTATTCAGTGAAAGGATTAACAAATGAGTAACCGATCTCCAACACTGGACACTCTCGCTGTCTGGGCTGGAGAAGATGGGATGACCGAATCAGAACACTTGGGCACTCAAGTCCCAATCGTCCAAAGCGTTGCGTTCGGGTACAAAGACATTCAACATTGGCAGGAAGTCGCACAAGGAAAAAAACCTGGGCATATCTATAGTCGAAACACGAATCCGACTGTAGCAGCCTTCGAAGATAAAATACGACAACTTGAAGGTGCCGAGACTGCCATTAGTTTTGCCACCGGTATGGCAGCCATAAGTAATAGCTTGTTTGCGCTCCTCTCGCCAGGCGATCGAGTCGTTTCAATAGACGATACTTATGGTGGGACAAGAAAACTCTTTCTTGAGTTTCTACCTCGATTTCAGATTGATGTTCAATTAGTTGCTACAGACGACCCTACTGCCATTGAGACTGCAATTGCTGATGGCTGTAATCTCCTGTACCTTGAAACACCTACAAATCCAACACTGAAGATCTTAGACCTTCATAGACTACTTAAGGCTGGTCGTGATGCAGGAGCCGTCACTGTCGTCGACAACACGTTCGCAACACCTATTAATCAAAATCCCTTAAATGTCGGTGCTGATCTCGTTATCCACAGCGCGACCAAATTTCTGGGAGGTCATGCAGATGCGCTTGGTGGTGTAGTCTGTGGCACTACAAACCTCACCGACCAAATCTATCATTATCGTGAGATAACTGGTGCCGCTCTGGACCCAATGGCCGCTTATCTCTTATTACGTGGAATGAAGACGCTTCACCTCAGAATCGAACGCCAGAACAGTTCAGCACTAGCAATTGCACGTTTCCTTCAAGGTCATCCCCATGTATCAGCCGTACATTATCCAGGCCTCGAGTCACACCCGGAACACGCGATTGCTAGAAAGCAGATGCGTGGATTTGGCGGAATCCTCAGCTTCGAACTAAGTGGTGGTGTCAAGGCAATGTGCCGTATGCTACCTCGATTACGGTACGCACACCTCGCTGCCAACCTCGGCTCAGTTGAAACTGTAGCAGGTCCACCATCCACCACGAGTCATGTTGAACTGAGTGCTGAAGAACGAGCAGACGCGGGCATCCCGGAGGGACTCGTTCGCTATTCAGTTGGAATCGAAAACCCAGAAGACCTTATCGCTGATCTTGAACAAGCCCTAGACTAAGAATCCGAATACTCTCCCTCTTACGGAGTCAGAGGTATTTGCGTGTTAGGCTCAAATTTGAAAAGAGCAACAGACACTGCAGTTTCGATCGAGTCAACGAAATGCATAAAGACCGGTGCGACAAGACCGCCGAAAGCATCGATACCACTGTAATCGCCAAAAAAAATCTCTTCGTTAGACGAAAAAGCAGGCAAAGCTATAGCATGATTGACAAAGGTGCGGCCACCATCAACACTCCGTGCAAGTAACACCCTTGTCAGCGTGCCCTTAAGCCCGTCCCGATCATAAAAGATGACGTTCACCGACCCATCAACTGGATCGATCGCTAGCCACGTAAACATTTGCTCCACCTTATTGCCAAAGGCGTCTGTGTTAACGCGCACTGCGCCTGTCCACGTTTCACCTGCGTCTCGAGACGCCATGATAAACACGTCAGGATCTCCATGCCGCTCATCGATCCAATTAACGTACACCGAACCATGATTAGGGCCTCCACTGTAATCAACACGAGTAACCGGCATTCCGTTATGACGACTGAGTCCTGCTATGTCAATATCCCAACCTCCTGGTGTTGCCATGATTACTTTGTCGTCACCGAAGGTCCAACCCCCATCACGCGAACGGTCAAAAACTAAACCCGACGGTCCCGCCCACACCACATAGACGTCACCATTGACACCAACAGCCGGCATCGCACCCTCAACCGTGCCATCGCTATCAACAGCATCGCCAGGAACATCTGAAATTCGTACAGGGGCTCTAAACGTCTTTCCAGCATCTGAAGAATGGCTGAAGAAAATATGGGACTGATCGCCTG
>DODG01000382.1:1110-5618 GCA_003509065.1 Acidobacteriota bacterium | reverse complement strand
TCGGGATGACATTTGTAATGGTTACGCACTCACAACAGGAAGCGTTATCGATGGCCGACAAAGTCATCGTCATGAGTGATGCCGTAATCCAGCAGATCGGGACCTCACGAGAGGTCTACGAAAAGCCGAATACCAAGTTTGTCGCCGATTTTATCGGTAACAATAACCTGTTTTCGGGTGTCGTTAAATCCCGAAGTGGATCCATAGTCATCCTGCAAAAAGATGAACAATTGTTCTATGTCGCTGAACACGGCTTTACCAGCAACACGCCCATCGACGTGGAAGCATCTTTCTGCGTACGTGCAGACAAGATGCACACCAATTCACAGGGGGACATGGCCAACCAGATCAATGGTAAATACATTGCAACCGAATATATCGGGTCACTTGAAACGGACGTATTCGAAATCTCCAATAACCACTTTGTTCACGTAGAACAGCACCGGGACGCAGCGAATCGAAACTACAAAGTTGGACAACAGGTGCTGATTTACTGGTCAGCTAACGACGCTGTGTTGCTCGCGAATATCTGACTCTCGCTAAGACCGAATACAAAGCGCCAAAACACTGAATCTAGGTATCATCTGATACCTAAAGGCGTTCGCGAACAATCTAAGCGAAGCAGATCGGTTCCGGGAATAAAGCCCACTAATGCGTTCTGCGGTACAGAATGCTATAGATACCCAAGAACAAACCTATCATCAACAGTGAAAACAGCGTAGAAGCCGTCCCCAGTGCAAACAATGTAGGGCGAATACGTTGTGTCATTGCCGCGTTGATATCCAGTGGCAAAGTATTAAATTGGCCCGCAAGTAGCGTTGTTCGAGCGAACTCATCGTAGGAAAGTGTAAATCCGAAAAGCCCGGCGGCAACAACGCCGGGTGTGATCAGGGGCAGAGTGATTTCTTTAAACACCGTCCACTCATTAGCTCCCATATCGCGAGCTGCTTCCTCCAGCGTCGAATCAAAGCGGTTGAACACTGCCATCATAACCAGGAATCCAAACGGCAACGTCCAGACTACGTGCACTCCCAATCCGGACGACCACCACGCAGTTGGAATACCCAACTGCTTAAGCAGTGTTGCTAACGCAAGACTTAGCAGAATCCCAGGCATCATAAGACCGGCCATAACTGTGTAGAAGAGAAGTCCGGAGGCAAAAAATTTCTTTCGAAAGGCCATCGCCAGCATGGTCGAGAAAAGTGCTGTAATCACCATCACAATCAGTGCTAGGATTAATGACCGACCCATCGCACCCTGCATATCACCCACCGTAGAGGGTTCTATCAGTTTGTGCCACCAGTAAAAACTGGCACCCCTCATCGGAAAGGTGGTGCCTCCTCGACGCCCCTGAAAAGACAGAATGAACATCGCGAACATCGGGCCGTAGATAAACAGGATAAACAATATGTAGTACACACTGAACATGCTTTTAGAGAAAAGCTTTTTTCTTCTTTGAGCAGACCAGCGGGCCATAGTTACAGTTCCTTCCTGATATTGACCAAACGCAGGATGATCACAACACCAATCATCATCGCCAGCATCAGCATAATGGCGTTAACAGCAGCAAATGGGTAGTTTGCAACGGCGTAGTAGTTCAGTATGACTGTCCCAACAGTACTCGTCTTACCGCCATAAACAACAACAGCTGTGGCAAATTCTCCCATCAACATGACAAAAATAAAAATCATACCAATTGCGACACCAGGTAATGACAGCGGTAGGATTATTTCCCGAAAGATCTGGAAAGCCGTAGCACCCATGTCACGGGCGGCTTCAAGAATCTCCTGGTCTATCTTGGCCAATGAAAAGAAGATCGGACCCACACTCAGCACAACATAAAGCTGAGCCAATGCCATGGTATATCCAAATTCAGAATACAGCAGAAAATCTACAGGCTTATCAACAATACCCAAATTCACCAACATTTTATTTAGCAAGCCTCGACGTCCCAACATCGGAATCCAGGCTACGGCTCGAATAAGATAGCTGGTCCAAAACGGCACCATGCAGACCAAAAAAAGAGCCATTTGCCATTTAAAGGTCGCAACGCGCATAGCCAAGAAATAAGCGATCGGGTAACCCAGAATTAGGCACAGAACCATTACCTCAATGGTAAAACGGAATGTGCTCCACAACGTTTTCGTATAGACGCTGACCGAAAGGAAACGGTCTGCTTGAGGATCGAAAAAGCCTTCGTTGGAGAAGAAGTTTTCGTAATTTTCCAAGCTAAAGCTAGTATTCAGTTTACCCATATCGGCCGTCCAAAAACTGAACACAATAATGCTTGCAAGCGGTATCACCAGGAACAACAACAGCCAGGCCACACTGGGCGCAATCAACCAACTCACGGGAAAACCGGTATCTCCTATTTTACCTTTTGGGCGATGCTCTACCTGAAGATTCTGTAGGTAGACGTTGTCTCCGATGAGTCCGGTATGCTCGCTGGCGCTAGGCTCATTCATACGAGATATTGTAGTACTGGAAAGCGACTCACAGCGCGATAAACACCGTGATTAGGCAAAAAAATAGGCGGGGCTGTTCAGGCCCCGCCCGCATTTTATCGACGAAACTAATCAGGCCGTTAGGAACTCAGTCCAGCGCTTGACCAGATAATCGTTTTCCTTCATCAGCGAGTTCCAGACTGCAATGTTGCTGAATCGAGTCTCGTAAGAGCCTCCATCGCGAACCTCACCTTTCTCAACCAGTGGATTACCCCAAGGATCGGTGAGCGGTTCAGAAGCAGGCTTACCCATGTACCAGTAGTCCCATTCGGCGGCCGACATGTGCTTTTTGACGTTGTTAGGAATTGGGTGGTAATAACCCATACGACCCTGAAATGCACCAGCCCAACCTTCCAGCCACCAATTCAGATATTCATAGGAAAGATCCAGCGCCTTGCCTGTCGTCTTGGCTGAAATGGTGATACCCGCATGCCAACCACGATAGCCTTCTTTGAGTGTCGCATAGATGCAGTTGATACCTTCAGCACGCACTGCAGTCACAGCGGGTGACCACATACTCTCGATCAGAACTTCACCCGACACCATAAGATTAACTGACTGGCCAAAAGTTTCCCAGAACGCCCGGAAGTGTCCTTCTTTCTTTTTCGTAATCAGGTAAGTCATTAACTGATCGATTTCAGCCTTTGTCATGTCACCTTTGTCTTTGAAACTCATTAGCCCGGCAGCTTCAGCAGCCATAGCTACGTCCATCACACCGACCTGGGGAGTGTTTGTCAGACCCACCGCACCCTTTACATCGGGCGACAGCATATCGGCCCAGGAAGTTACATCGCGACCCAATGCATCCCTGTCATATCCCAGCGAATCGGCATTATGGAACATCGGCAGCGCCGTGATGTAGCGTGACGGGCCATCGACCAAATTTCCGTCTGCATCACACCACAACAGGCGAAAAGGTGCATCCCCATCACCTTCCTTGGAATCAGGCGTTAATTTCCCGGTCTTGCTTAGGCTCGAAACTTGGTCCCAAGCTTTTAGTCGGTGAGTATCCAGTGGCTGGAATATTTTGGCAGGCAGAAAGACATCAAAGTCATTGAAAAACCCCTCACACACATCGTACTGATCATTTTGATTAAGGGCTTTACCAAAGTATGCGCCATAGCCGAGCGCTTGCCCGGTGACCGGACTACCCAAATCTGCCGCTGCTTTCGCCTGAATCTCATTGATTATGCTCACACCAAGACCAATCGCTCGGAGTGGATCACTCGCTGTCGCAATATATGGAAAACTGGCTGCTACAGTCCCAGCCGCCATTGCTTTAGCTGTAGTCCCCATAAACTCCCGGCGGGTTACTGCGGTACCGCCTGTAATTGCAGTCCGCTTTTTCATTTTATCTACCATCGTCAGAATCCTCCATGGTTTACTGTGTTAAGTCTATTACGTCGGTAATTGGACCCCCCGTCCCGCACCGACACCGTTATCCTACTCTCCATCTACCAATATGCTACACCCACTGTTTCTACGCCCGGCCGGACATTAGCGAGGCATGCGCTGGCCGTATCAACTTCAACAACCAGAAAATAACACAGAAAACGCCTGTTATGACCACCAAGGCAATTATTGCTGCAATTCTTTTACCAAAATTTGAATCGAAGCCGTAGCCGTTCTGAAGCAAAAACACGCACAAGTTTTGGACGGACTGCAAGGTTGCCCCACCACTGAGTAGTATTGCCGTGAATGTTGAGCCGCGAAGAGAAGTCAGCACCATTGATTCAACACTGCGCTGTTGAACAATATGAACCTTATAGGCATACCAGTGGAACGTACAAAATCCTATGATACCAATAATCAGGGCGACCCAGAAAATTGCATTGCTGTAACTCACTCCATTTAATACCAGGGTGAATAGATCTTCAAACGGCTGGAAAAAATAAAGGAATATAAGTACTAGTATGAGCAGGAGAAATCCCACTAACGTCCAGAACCACTGCCATCCTGTCATCGCCACCTCACCTGCATGTGTAACTCAGTCTAAAGCCTCAG
>DODG01000382.1:0-789 GCA_003509065.1 Acidobacteriota bacterium | reverse complement strand
AAAGCCTCAGGCTTAACCTAAGATAGGCTCTATCGTTAATTTCCCGACAACTATTTCTCCGCGTTGGCCTTACTAATTTGACCCAAAACCGACCCGATTACAAGCGACAGAAAAATGCTTTGATGGCGCTACCTTCTCTTAGGGTGCCACGCCCAATAGCAAGATTCCGTAGAGGACGATAAAAACTGTGTCACGGACCGAACCACCACCTTGTTTTCGTGATCCCCGGGTGGCAATCAAGGCAATAATCTCGATCACCATAAATATGATCGCCAGTATGAAGAACGGCCACACCGAAGACCACCAGGGTACGATCTCAACCACATCCTCGACCACATGAACCAATCGCCAGATATAAAGCAGAATAGGTGCCAAAGCAAAATAACCGTAAGCGACAAGAAAGCGGTACCGACTGACCTTCCGATCCACCAGCCAGAACACAAACAAGAAAAGAACCAGGTTCAAAAGATCCCAAAACAAGGCGCTATAGGATGCATCTGCAGCCAACTGGATCAGATTAAGAAAGCCAAGAAAAACCAAGAATACCGCTGCATCACAAAACACCCATTCTCTGAATGGCTCACCTTTGGCCTTGATCGACCAAGTCCGCGTTGCTTTGTCGAAGAGCAGAACCAGTGCCACGCCCAGAACAGCCGGGTAGATGAGACTTGTCATCAATCGATACTGGTCGGCTGAATCTACATACACCCAGTTCAGGACCAAAAAAGCGATCGCCAGAACGAGTAACCCAATCAATCGGTTGCCAGGGGGTGTCTGGACAGGATCAGG
>DODG01000048.1 GCA_003509065.1 Acidobacteriota bacterium | reverse complement strand
AGATAACCCGTCGCCAATTCCAGTGGCAGAAAGATCATTACGGCCAAGACATTAAAGAAGTCGTGGCAACCGGCGACCGCGAAGGCTTTTTCGAATTCGTCTCGGCGTCCCATGTGCGCCAAGGAGACAACCGTACATGTGACCGTCGTGCCAATATTGGCACCCATAATCATCGGAACAGCATTAGCCAACGGCAACGGATTTTCTGGGGCCGCCACTAGCCCAACGATCATAGATGTCGACACCGATGAACTTTGCACTAGCGTTGTGGCGAGCACTCCTACGAAAATTCCGACAAAAGGGTTTGCTGTCAGAGTGAAGAAGCTGTCCAGGAAATTGCTTCCGAACAATTTGAATCCGTCGCCGAGTCCCTTAACGCCAAGTAAGAAGACGAGCAGTAGAAACACAACAGCCACCACTCGCCAGATGACGAATAGGAACTCTTGTCTTGTGGATTCGGACAGTGAATCGATCCTCATGTGGTTTTGCGATTGATTTTAAGGAACGTTCACAGTGATGACTGACAAAGGCTCTTGGATGGTGGCCTTTCACATTTTTGCACCAGGATTCTAGGTAGAAGAATGCCTCGTTGCAACCTAAAAGTCGACAAGAAAATAAAACAAGTCTCGCTTCGTGGAGGAAGACCCTAGGTTACCCTCCAGTGCAGGTTGACCGATTTAGGACCACTGTTGCACAGGTGGCCAATACTTGGTCCAGGGCATCGGCTTCGCGCCGATCAATAGTCAAACTGTACTTGCGTCGCACCTCAATAATGGTTGTCGCGAACCAGCATTGATTATTGATAGGTAACCAGTCAGCCGCGTCCTTGGCCACCTTCTGATATCGGTTCAGTGATGGGCTTGCCAAGGTCAAGTTGTCGAGGTCATTACTGAACTGCCTTCGAGTTGCCGCATCTGCTGCACAAAGGCCGCTATCATGAGCTTCTGACCGAGCTAGCATATGTTCAATGTCTGTTTCACTCTTACTAGCAAAACATTCGCCGGTATAGGGGCTATAGATATCTCCCAATTGGACAATGATGTCATCCTCTACTGCCTGTGAGTAGTTGTAGTCATTGGAGTTATACGGAGCACATCGGTTCTCCTCAGCAATAATGAGTCCCCGCCAGGTAGTAGGGGAGGGCACGACCGACGCCGTGGTCGGTATTGTTATGGCGCCCCCTCCACAAGCAGCGTGACCTAAGACTGCACCTACGACAATCAGGAATCGATAAGCCATCTTGAACTGTAACCGTTTTGTGTTAGACCACGGGAGTATCACTTGGTATTCTCTCAGCGTGTGCGGTCGTTTCATAGTGTCTAATCCGAAGACTATCTTGCATGAACTGCTCGGTGAGCACCAGCACCCCGAGATTGAAGCACGCTACAACGTTACGCCAGGGCAACCGTCAGCGGTGGTCACTGTTGGTGAGGACGATTCAAGGTGCCTGACGAACATGCAGTGGGGCCTGGTTCCATCTTGGCTGAAGGAGCCCACGACCGGCCATCGGATGATTAACGCCCGAGTGGAAACGGTGGGTGAGAAACCGGCGTTTCGCGAGAGCGTCGCCCACCGTCGTTGCCTGGTGCCGGCGGACGGCTTTTACGAGTGGCAGAAGAGTGCGGGGGGTAACCAGCCCTACCTGCTCCGCCTCAACAAGGGTGCTCCTTTTGGGTTTGCGGGTCTCTGGGACTGCTGGCGTGGTTCGGACGGACACGAGCTCAAGACCTTTACCATTCTGACAACCGTTGCTAACGCGTTGGTCGAACCAATTCACAAACGCATGCCTGTCATATTGGATCGTCAACAGCGAGAGGCGTGGCTACTGCCGTGGGCTGAGCCAGAGGGCATTCGCCAGTTTTGTGATCCGTTCCCTGCGTCGGCGATGGAGACGATTCCCGTGAGCGCCTATGTCAACAATCCCGCTCACGATTCTGTTAAGTGCGTACAGGCTGTCCCTTTGCCTGATCGCCAAACGCTCTTCTAACTCTCTGGACATGGAAATTCGTATGTTGTGCATATTCCTTCTCACTTTTGTTTTTACTTTGGGACTTGGAATGAACGTGGAGACGCAAGACCGTATCTACGTTGACCAGTACATGCCTCTCCGATCTGAGTTGATGGTTGCCGATGCCGACGGGAGTAACCCGCGCAAGCTTGTACCAGGGCTTGAGATTGACTACAACGTCTCGTTTTCCTACGACGGTCGAGAGGTCGTGTTCACATCGGAGCGGAGCGGTTCAGCGGATATTTTTCGGGCGCAGGTGGACGGGACAGCAGTGGAGCAACTCACCGATTCACCAGCCTTTGACGACCAGGCGGCGCTGTCACCGGATAATCGTTTCCTGGCGTTTGTTTCGAGTCGGGGGGATGGCTCGACCGATATCTACATCATGGACCTCGACAGTCGTAGGATTCGTAATCTGACCAATGCGCCGGGTGGCGACTTTCGCCCGAGTTGGTCTCCGGATGGAGAGACGATTGCCTTTAGTTCAGAGCGGGGCACCGGATTTCCTCACCAAGGTTTTCCGGAACCGGCTGGCAAATGGGAACACACACAGGCGGCGAGTATCTATCTGATTAATACGGATGGCACTGGTCTTCGCAAGATCGCCACGGACCGGAACATGACAGCGGGGTCGCCGAAGTGGTCTTCGGACGGCAGCAAGATTGTGTTCTATGAGATGCCGGTGCGGGACACGTTTTTGGCGCGCGTCGTGGGCGGACAAGCGTCGAATATTGTCTCAGTTGACTTGACCACAGGTCGGCGCATCGTCCACGCCTCAGGTCTAGGGCTTAAAGTTTCCCCCCAGTTCATTGCGCCGGATCGGATTGCGTATCAAACGAAGACCCAGAGAAGTGGGACGCTGACTTTTAGCAGTGGCGCAGCGGGTTTGCCCCAAGACCTCGCCAATCCCTCATGGTCACAGGATGGCACGCGGGTTGTCTATCATGCCGGCCAGATGGAGACCATGCACCATTACCGTAACCCGCTGGGTGCGGAGTTGCTTGGCACGGTGGAGGACCCAGGCTTTGAACTGGTGCATGCGAGTGGCTGGCCAGCTGTGTCGCCAGACGGACGGACAATCGTTGTGAGTGAACGAACGGGACGGGCATTCCAGAACGATGACCGAATGGCACTGGTTATGTGGGATACGGACGGCACCAATCCGAGACGAGTGTACCGCGATGACGTCACGGTAATGGGACTGGAATGGTCACGCGACGGGCACTGGCTAGTGTTTGGGGCGGGCGGGTTCTTTTCCCAGCGCACCACTAAACCCTCCCAGATCATGATCATAAAGCCTGACGGATCCGATGTGCATGCGGTGACGAAAGGATCGGCCAATGCTGGGTTCCCAAGTTGGTCTTCCGACGGAACGCAGATCGTTTATCGCCTCTGGGCCAACAACGAGCAGGGAGAAGGTCTGCGTATTGTTGATGTTGCTACCGGTGAGTCTCGCATCTTGACTACGGGACACGATACCTTACCGCACTGGTCACCCAACGGGGACGTGATTATGTTTACCCGCTACGCCAGTGATAGACGCTTTCTTTATGACGAGTTCGATATCTACACCATTCGTGCCGATGGCACTGATCTGAAACGGTTAACCGATGCGGAAGGCAACGATGCGCACTCTTTATGGTCGCCCGATGGCAACTATATCTTGTGGAGTAGTTCGCGTTTTGGATTCAAGGATGAGTCGCCCCTCGTTATTAACCAGGCGCAGCCATATGCCGAACTGTTCATAATGAATGCCGACGGTTCGGACCAACGACCCTTGACCGACAATCACTACGAGGAAGG
>DODG01000306.1 GCA_003509065.1 Acidobacteriota bacterium | reverse complement strand
GCGTGCGTGCAAGCCTTTGAGGGCCCTAAAGCCCAGCGGGGCTAGGAATTAGTGCGGGCCGACATCCTTATGTTCCGAATCACGCGGCTTACTCAAGAAGTCATGGTGTTTCGCAGCGCCCGTCTTGCAGCTTGTATTATGACCATTGTCACCAGCACAGTCGCAACCAAGCCGAGGATCATTGTAACGTAGTAGCTAACCCCTGAGTTGCTCGGAACACCACCTGCCAAGGTAATAACATCGCCTGCAAGCATCCCGTAATAGGCATAAACCACCGAGGCCGGCAACATCCCGATAGCGCCCAGCATGTAGGCACGAAAGGTGACGGTCGTCAGTCCTAGAGCGTAGTTGAGAAAGTTGAACGGAAACACGGGCGACAAGCGGAGCAGAAGGACAATCTTAAAACCTTCAAGACCCACCGCTTGGTCGATTGCAGCAAATTTTGGATAGCGAACTAGGCGCCGCTGAATTGCGTCTCGTGCGAGATAGCGTGCAATGACAAAGGCAAGGGCTGACCCGATCGTTGCTCCTACGAACGTGTAGAAAGCGCCTTCAACCAGCCCGAATAACGCACCAGCCGTCATGGTCAGCAGTGAGCCAGGTACAAACGTAAGCGTAGCCGCAACGTAGACCAAGACAAAGGTAACGGGGGCCCAGACTCCCAGGGTGTCGATCCACAGCAGAAAACGCAGCAGGTAATCACCGAATTCTCTTCCGATGATGACCAACATCCCTAATGCCACAACACTGAGAGCCATCTTGGCCCAGGACAAGCGTGCGTTTGGAAATACACTTGCGATCATGGCATTTATCCTATGCCCCATTGTGTGCAAATGGTGTCTTTAAGGATAGATATCGTTGAACGAGATAATATTTCGTGGGGTTGACGAATCCGCGCCGAACCTGCAGGGGTATACTGCTCATGTGTCAGTCGCGGTTGAAGGAGCATGAGGTAATTGGAGCAACCATCTATGAACCACACTCCGACTCAAGAAATGGATGGACACACCGGAACCACTCCAACAGTGATTCTTAGTAACAACGAAACCGACGACTCCCCAATGGGGCGAATCTACTTGGCGGTTTTGATGTTGGAAATGATCGTCCTAGTTGGTCTCTGGTTCTTGAGTCGTTATTTTAGCGCCTGATCTCCAGCTTTCGGAACTGCACATGCACTTCATTGATTGGCTTATTATAACGATCTACCTCATATGGATCGTCTCCGACGGACTGAAACGTTCCAAAGGTCTCAACGCCGTTAGAGGATATTTCCTCGCCAATCGGTCTTTACCTTGGTGGGCCGTGGGGCTAACCGTAATGGCCACGCAAATGAGCGCCATCACTCTGGTTGGAACCACCGGACAAGGCTACACCGACGGTATGCGGTTCGTGCAGTTCTACTTCGGCCTACCAGTCGCCATGATTATTCTATCGATGACGCTGGTGCCATTCTTCTATCGCGCTAACGTCTATACCGCTTACGAATATCTGGAGCGTCGATTCGACGTCCGCACTCGCACGCTCGCAAGTTTACTGTTTCTGCTCTCACGAGGCCTGCAAGCTGGAGTTGTGATTGCGGCTCCGGCAGTCATTTTATCCATCATTCTCAATCTAAATCTGACCATTACCATTCTTGCGATCGGTGTGCCAACAACGATTTACACAATGTTTGGGGGCGTACAAGCAGTAACTTGGACTGACGTTAAGCAGATGGTGGTCATAGTCGCTGGCTTAGCAGCCGCAATCGTCGGCCTTGTTATGGGCTTGCCGGACGAGATAGGTGTTGGCGAGGCCTTGCACGTCGCAGGCACTACGGGTCGCCTCTTGACGCTTGATTTTACATTCGACTTAAACGAAACCTACACCGTCTGGTCAGGCATGATTGGTGGTTTATTTCTTATGCTGGGCTACTTTGGCTGTGACCAGAGCCAGGTCCAACGTTATCTAACAGCCCGTTCAGTCACAGCAGGCAGGCATTCATTAATGATGAGCGCCTTCGCGAAAATTCCACTTCAGACGCTGATTCTGCTTACCGGCGTCCTAGTATTCACTTTTTACCTGTTCAACGCTCCACCCATGTTGTTCAACACCGTCCACGACCAACAAATGCGCTCAAGTCCTCGCATGGCGGAGTACGAAGAACTGAATAGTAATTTTTTACAGGCATTCAACGATCGACGTGAAGCTGCACGTGCCGCTGCAGCCGCACGACGAATGCCAGACGCGACTGGTATAGAGGCTGCCGATGCGTTATTTCAAAAGCGCGACTTAGAACTTGGTCACATCCGCGACGATGCAAAAGCACTCGTCATTGAAGTGACCGGCGACCGTTCTTATTCGGATGTGAATTACGTATTTCCCACCTTTGTAACAACACAGCTTCCCATTGGTGTGGTGGGATTAATTATTGCCGCGATTCTGGCAGCCGCCATGTCAAGTATTGCTGCTGAACTAAATTCACTCTCAACTGCAACCGTGATCGACTTCTATCGCCGGCACTTTCGACGGGAAGCCTCTGATGAGCACTATATGAGGATCTCGAAGATGACGACTGGCTTCTGGGGTTTGACCGCATCCATTATCGCCATGTACGCAGTAAATTTAGGCACCCTTATCGAAGTCGTTAACCGATTTGGATCGTTCTTTTATGGTTCTTTATTAGGTGTCTTTATGTTGGCAATTCTTGTTCGCTGGGCGACCGCAAGAGGCGCTTTTTGGGGGTTAATTGGCGGTATGATTTCCGTAACAGTCGTCGCGCTAACCTCGGAAATATCCTTCTTATGGCTTAATGTCGTAGGTGCTTTCGCGGTGTTTTTTGTTGGCATCGCAATCAGCGTGGTGCAGCCTTCTCAAGAGCCGGCGTCAAACTGACGCTTTTTGCACCGGCCATGAACTGACATCCTCAATGGAAACAGTTATTTGTAACCATTTAGAGAGCATGATATAAAGTAATGTGCGACCGAAAAGGTCGGGGTTAAGAATTCTTAATATTTCGAATATTTTGAGCAAAAAGCTCCAAATCTCTGGATTAAGTCTCTAAAGGCAGGAGACCGAGGCAGGCCATGACTACAGCAGCGCAAACCGTCGAAAAAATTACGAACCAAGACTACAAGTACGGTTTCGTGACTGATGTCGACTCCGACACTATTCCCAAAGGACTCAACGAGGATGTCGTTAGGCTGATCTCGCACAAAAAAGGTGAGCCGGAATGGCTACTCGACTGGCGGCTCAAGGCATATCGGCTGTGGACGACAATGGTAGAACCGGAGTGGCCAAATGTCACCTATAGCAAAATCGATTACCAAGCCATTAGTTACTATTCGGCACCAAAAAAGAAACCGACACTGAAAAGCATGGACGAGGTAGACCCAGAAATTCGAAGCACCTTTGAAAAGCTCGGCATCCCACTCGAAGAACAGAAAATGCTTTCTGGTGTCGCGGTTGATGCAGTGTTCGATAGCGTTTCGGTCGCTACAACTTTTCGCGAAAAGCTTGCCGAAATGGGTATCATTTTCTGCTCATTTTCAGAAGCTGTTCGTGAGCATCCCGATCTTGTCCGAACCTATTTGGGTTCTGTTGTCCCCTATTCAGATAATTTTTTCGCGTCGCTGAATTCGGCCGTATTCAGCGACGGATCTTTTGCATACATTCCAAAGGGTGTTCGCTGTCCGATGGAGCTATCGACCTACTTTCGGATCAATGCAGCTTCGACGGGGCAATTCGAACGCACATTAATCGTAGCTGAGGAAGGGGCCTCCGTCAGCTATCTGGAAGGTTGCACAGCCCCGATGCGCGACGAAAATCAACTGCATGCTGCTGTCGTGGAGCTCGTCGCGCTAGACGACGCTACAGTCAAGTATTCGACAGTGCAAAATTGGTATCCCGGCGACAAAGACGGCAAGGGTGGAATTTACAATTTTGTGACCAAGCGCGGTGCAGCGCGTGGAGTAAATTCCAAGATTACGTGGACTCAAGTCGAGACTGGCTCCGCAATCACCTGGAAATATCCAGGCTGTATTTTGCAGGGTGACAACTCGATTGGGGAATTTTATTCAGTCGCCGTAACTAACAATTGGCAACAGGCTGACACAGGCACGAAAATGATTCATATAGGTCGAAATACCCGAAGCACGATCGTGTCGAAGGGCATTTCAGCTGGACATGGTCAGAACACCTATCGAGGATTGGTAAGGATTGGTAAGGGTGCAAAACAGGCACGGAATTACTCGCAGTGCGACTCGTTACTCATCGGCGATCAATGTGGTGCACATACATTTCCTTACCTCGAAGTGCGTAATACTTCCTCGCAAGTAGAACATGAAGCCTCTACTTCGAAGGTTGGAGAAGATCAGATCTTTTATTGCCGCCAGCGTGGCCTTTCAACAGAGGACGCAGTAAACATGATTGTCAACGGATTCTGCAAGGAAGTCTTTCGGGAACTCCCTATGGAATTCGCCGTCGAGGCACAGAAATTGCTGGGTGTGACTCTGGAAGGTAGTGTTGGTTAGTAGCCATCCCACAACTCATTGACATATCGGTGCAGAACCAACACGAAGCGCCGCTTACTCTAAAACTTTTCTGTAAGTTCTGATCACTCGTGATCAGGTAACGACAAAGAACGAAGGGAAATACGATGTTGGAGATTAACGGTCTACGGGTCAGCGTAGGCGACAAAGAGATTCTAAAAGGTATCGACCTACAAGTTGGTGCTGGCGAAGTCCACGCCATTATGGGTCCCAACGGTTCGGGAAAGAGTACGCTTGCCGGCGTGTTAGCGGGGAAACCAGATTTTCAAGTAACGGCTGGAAAAGTGCGCTACCAAGGTAAGGATCTTCTAGACCTGGAACCAGAAGAACGAGCACGTGAAGGTATCTTCTTAGCTTTTCAGTATCCTGTTGAAATCTCTGGCGTCAACAATGCGTATCTAATAAAGGCAGCCTTGAATGCGGTTAGAAAACATCGTGGAGAATCTGAACTTGACGCCATCGAATTCATGGAACTGGCGCAAAAAAAACTTGAGTTACTTGCGATGGACTCGTCTTTACTAAATCGACCGGTCAATGAAGGTTTTTCGGGTGG
>DODG01000293.1:1122-14249 GCA_003509065.1 Acidobacteriota bacterium | reverse complement strand
TATTTTTCGTCAAAGCTCGACGAAGGTGCAGTGAAGGGGAGTCCAGGAAGTATTGCCAAGGTGTTACCTGAGACGTTTTTATCCGTCTTCGAGAAAGCCGCACAGGCACCGGCAACAGAAGACACTGTGCAATGGCCGGTGAAAGGTAAGGGCACCCATAGCTTTCGGGTGTGCAGGGCGACGGTGGTCCCTAGACGAGATTCTGACAGTGACCGCACAGTGGCCAGTAGTGATAACGATTTTGCAACACTAAGTCCTCGAGTCCGGTTACCGCATGTTGCCGCGTCACGGGTCGGTTCTGTCGAATCTCCTAATAGAGCTCTGCCTGAGGAGTCTTCGACGGCAGGGAAAAGCTCAAGGTTACTCGGCACGCTCGTGCACCGACTACTGGCTGTGCAGCAACGTCCAGAGGTGACACAGCCTGAGGAGATTGGAAGACGACTTCGAGAAATTGCGCAGACGACCGAAAGCGTTGCGTTGGATGAAAACGACCATGCATTAAGTGATGCCGTGACCCTTTATCAAAGTATTGCTGGGCAGGACGAAGTGGTGCAACTGTTACAACAGACGTGCATTCATGAAGTTCCCTTTTCGTTTTTCCTGCCGGGGGAAACACCACGGGTCATGCGAGGGATGGTCGATTGCCTGGTGAGAGAAGATGAAACCTGTGTTGCTGTCGTTGAATTTAAGACGGGGAAGCCTCGTGACGAGGACCGTGTCCAACTGGAGGCGTATCTGCAGGCCGCTCGAATGTTCTTCCCAGATCTTCAGGTGCGGGGGCGTCTGATTTATGCAGGTCAACCTGCATCAGAAAAATAATTTTATGAGGTGCGTAGCACAGTCGCCAGATGAGTGATTGGAGTGCGGAGAGCGATCTATTTGCTGCCGGTCGCTTTGCGTTCGGCCCAGCGACGGGCGCGTTCTTCAGCTTGCTCTTGGTTTGCTCCAATCAAGATTACTGCGTCCTCAGGTTTCTGGCTTTCGCTATTTTGGAGCCACGCGACCCAGTGTGAGCCTCTTAATTCACTTCGAATGTCGAATGCTTCTCTCGCTTCTGCACACATAATTTATTCAGGGCCTCCTCTCCCAAGGAGCAATTGTAACGTGAATGAGCCTGAGGACACCTCTTGCTGTATCGGTTTAGACCACGAAGCTGCATAAGTGATGCAGAAGTAACTCGATGTGATGCAGGCTTACTGACGCTGAAAACAGTTAATTTCCCAGAGATCCGGTAACTTCTTCATTGCGTGCTGGTAAGGTATTTCATACACTCTAAAAGAGTTAGAGATTTACCCCTTCCTTGGGGTGCGCAGGGACGATGTTTGGAGAACGCGAATGGCACTGATTTGCCCAGATTGTGGCAACAAACAGAAATTTCAGGTTAAAACCCTCAGAATGCACGTTATCCAAATGGAAGGGTCTCGGGTGGAAATAGCTGATGAAGATCCGCCGGCTGTGTTGGAAGTGCTCTGTGATGAGTGTGAGTCACCTCTCCAGTTTGGGGAATTAGACCCGGTGTTGCAACGTGAAGTCTTGTTAACGATTGGTGCTCGCTAAAAAACCCTTCAAGATTGGTGTAGGAAACTGCTCCGTCGGTCTCAGTTCCTTCTACTCGTACATTTGAACTTGCTTTTATAAAATACCCACCATCGGTTCAGCGACTTTAACACTCGTGACGCGCGTTGGTTCAGATGCTGCCTCTCGCGTAATCCGCTTGACAAGGCATTCCCTCATTTCTATCGTACATTGTCATGCTCGAATCTTACTGGGTGATCGGAGTGTCCCGTAATGCACAGGCTGATGAGATCCGTCAGGGATATCGTCAATTAGCGAAACTTGGCGTCTCACTGTCTAGTCCTGAAGAAAGCGAGCGGTTCGGGCGAACGGTTCAGCATGTGTATGAGGTCGGGTCCGTCGATAGTAGCGAAACCCAATTAGGTCTGAAACGTTTCGTGCATCCATCTCTCATGCAGCAGACGCTGCATAAGTCGCTGGTCGCTGATGAGATCGATATTGATTTCCCTTCCGTGGTGGCGATCGCCGATCGTGCAAGAGGTGTGTTTGTGGATCAGGATCGCAACCGCATGCCACTGAAAGCCGATGTGCAGATCACATCGAAACAGGCTCACCACGGAACCACGATCCAACTGGATGTTCCGGTACAATGTACCTGTGTGCTGTGTGGTGGACGGGGTGAAATTTGGGGGGAGTTGTGCGCAGTATGTTATGGTTCGGGTTCGAAGTCGTGCTCTTCCGAAGTCCGATTGATGGTGCCACCTGGAATTTCTTCGGGTGCCATCTTTAGGTTTGAAATTACTCCGGACTACGCGGCTACCACGGCGGTTGAGGTACAAATCGCAGTCAATTCAATAGCATGAGTGTTGGTTCAGAGCCAGCAGTGTTTGCGCTGAAGGGAGCGAAGCGGTGACATCAGGTATCGACGAGGCAGCTGTTCTTGAGGCTTTAAAAGTTGTAGTGGACCCAGACCTTAATCGAGATATTGTCAGCTTGGGGTTTGTTAAACAGGTGCGCATTGAAGATGGTGGGCGTGTTGGGTTCACCATTGAACTCACGACCCCCGCCTGTCCCGTGAAGGAGCAAATGAAGGCACAAGCAGAAGCCGCGGTGCAGCAGCTGACTGGAGTTACCAGCGTCAGTATTGAGATGACCGCGAATGTACGCTCCGCTGTGGGAGGTCCGGAAGGACCAGCTCCTTTGGAAGGCGTGAAGAACGTGATCGCTGTCGGTGCTGGTAAAGGTGGTGTTGGCAAAACAACAGTCTCTGTGAATTTAGCCTGCGCGCTCGCTCGCCTTGGTGGGAAAGTTGGGGTGATGGATGCTGATATTTACGGTCCAAATGTGCCGATCATGCTGGGCGTGCAAAAGCAGCTGTCGACCGATGGGAAAAAAATCATACCGGCAGAGAAGTACGGTCTCAGCGTTGTCTCGATGGGATTCTTGACGAAAGAGGAGTCGCCCGTCATTTGGCGTGGGCCGATGCTGCATGGCATCATCCAGCAATTCTTTCGGGAAGTGCACTGGGGCGAACTGGATTATTTGGTTGTGGACATGCCTCCCGGGACCGGCGACATCGCTCTGAGTTTGAGTCAGACCGTGCCAGTAGCTGGTGCAGTGGTGGTGACGACACCACAGACTGTCTCGCTGGCAGATACCCGCCGAGCCGTCCACATGTATAAAAAATTAAATATTCCCGTTCTTGGCTTACTAGAAAACATGAGTCATTTTGTCTGTCCTGAGTGCAGTCACGAAAGCGACATCTTTGGTAAAGGAGGGAGTGTACCCGTTGCGGACCAACTCGAGATCCCGTATTTGGGTCAAATACCTCTGTACCAGCCCATTCGTGTCGGTGGTGACGAAGGTGTGCCGATTGTGCTCGGCGAACCTGACTGCCCAGCAGCGCAGGCTTTGTCCCATGCCGCGACGCAGTTAGCCGCGCAGGTGTCAATAGCCAGCTATGACCAGGCGTCTGAGACGGTAGCTACAGTCTGAAGATGTACCAGTGTGACTCGTAGAGGTGAGGGTGATCTTACAAGTGCGATTTTACGAGGACACATTCTTCCAGACGGGAGGCCGGCTTGTCGTGCGAAGCAAGCGGACGCTGATGCAGAGATGCGTAATGTAGCCAATGACAAACAACCCACTGCTGGCGAGGTGGACGATGAGTGTTACGCGAAGAAAGATTGGGTCTGTGAGCGTTTGCAGTAACACGCCTGAGAATGTCATCAAGCCGAAGGTAAGGAACGACAGCCAGCCCGATCGACGGTTCGGCAAAGAGTGCTCTCCGATGCGTTGTGCGACATGAGATTGGAACACAACGCCAAACACAACCAGCAATAGTGGCGCACTGAGCAGGTGAGCCTGCAGCATGACCGGTTCAAGTGGATGATTGATGACGCTGAACGGGTCGGTATTGTCGATGAAGTAACGCATCCACAGGTAGGCCACTCCACTTCCGGCGTTCACCAGAATCAATCCGTGAAGGGACCATTTTTGCCACGGGCTCACAGGGACCCTTTAACATGCATCATGGTTCAACATCGTTCTGTAGCACTTGATCGATGGCGAGCACTCGGCGCACAGCTTGGTTGGTGGCGCGGGCGGTCAGTGTAGCGCCTGTCACAGCGCGAATCGCTCTTTGAATTTGTAGGTCGTCGCTGAGTGCGCGCTGGTTATACTGGTCGAGCCACGTTCTTGAGGCCTGATATTCCCTGGGTTCCAGAAACGCCGTGACATCGATTCGCAACACCTGACCAAGATGGTTGAGTGAGATTAACAGGCTCTCACGCTTGGTTCGAATGACGTGTGTATCGACATACGCGCGCCCAATCAATCGTCCAGCCCGAGTGATGAGATATCTGGCAATAATAGGTGAGGGCACAGGATTGCCAGACAGCTTGGCAATCGTTGTAACTTGTTCAAACGTGAGAAAAATTGTTTCAAGCTGAGCCTCCGCTTCGGGGTAGGCCTTAGCGAGTAATTCACCGCGCGTCAGTTGTGCGTCTGCGCTGGCACCACCCATGCTGAGCAGCATGAATGTGCACGAGAGCGCGACGTAAACAGCAGGGTAGCGATTAGAATGCATAGCCCAAGTTGAGGTTGAACTGATTCGTGCCACTCTGCTTAGCGTTACGAATAACCTCGTAATCTGCCTTCAGAATGACGTTCGGGACGGGCTTTAATTCAACACCAATTGTATGGAAGGTGCCATCCTGTGCTTTATCGGCAACCCACGTCGATGGCAGAGTGGCCTGTGTGTTAATGGCTTCAAACCGGTAGTACGGGGTCAGGCCTACAGTGTAGTTCGTCTGTGACAGCAGGTCGTACCCAACCTGGAGGTATCCACCGTGCATCCTCTCGGCGACGCCTGCAGAAGAACTCTTCTCCAGAGCTTTGTTGAGGCCCGCAGCATTGTCCAGGCTTGCACGAGCGCCCATGGCTCGGAGGTCGAATCCTCGAACTTGCACTTGACCGTGCACCTCGACAATCGTCGTGGCTACGTCCACTGTGCTTCCATCGACCGTAAATTGTCCTTGATCTGAACCGCCGCGATAGAGTCCGGCACCAAAAAACACTCCTGGTGTGGGTGCAAAATCGAGCCGGCCAGAAAATCCCATGTCGCTGGCCATTGTTTTGCGACCCTTCTGTCGCCCACCGCGGAGGCCTGAGGTGCTGAATTTCGCTCCATTGAATCCGTTCGTGACATACGCTCGGTAGGAGAACTTGCCGGATGGGTCTGTTCCGAGGATGCCAACACCATTTTCTCGCCACGTCGTCGGAATGATGCGACGCTCGATCTGAGGACGGCGCGCACCCATGAAGACATTGGGTTCATGAAATTCGTTGACGAGACCAAGGGGGATTAGGAGCATCCCTCCACGCAAGGTCAGGTTGTCGCGAACCTGGTAATCGACATAGGCAAACTCAAGATAAATTTCATCGGCATGTTCGATCTCGACTTCGGAATTAAATAAGAATTTGTCATTGAATCGATAACCCATGTAAAAAATGTGCCGCAGAAAGTCGAGCTTGGTGCCCTTGGCGCTTGTAGTCCCGGTTTCGGTCTTATCAGCATAGTTTTCATAGAGCATCTCTCCGTATCCTGCGATCGAGACGCCCGAATCCTCTCGCTCGTAGATCGAGGCCGCTGACGGTGCTACACCTAGAGCGCGAGCCTGGTCGGCAGTGAGGGCTTCCTCTTGTTCACCACTGCGAAGCCGTTCGACCTCGGCAGCCAGTAACGCGAGTTGGCGTTGCAGTTCTTGCATGTCTTCTTGGAGTTCGTCAGTTGAGTTCACATCAGATACCAGGTCGTTGGCTTCGTCGTTTAGATTGGTCAGGCTGAGACGGGCAAGTTCTTCTCTCAGCTCTTCCATTTCTGTTTCGAGCGCGTCGACGGATTTCTGATCGTTAGGTGTAGGCGGGGCCTCTTGCGCGGAAAGACCTGTTGCCAATATGACTTGGCTGAGACCAACCACAAGGGTTACTGCTAATATGGCACTAGGTAAACAGGTGGAGAGGGGTTCTAGTTTTAGTACGCTTTTACTTTGAATACGACGAAGCAGATTCACGGTGAGCATTCCAATCCGATTAAAGGGTTTTAACGATGGGACAGAATATAATGAGACTTAGTCTCAGTATCGTTTTTATAGTCTAATTCCTTAAGAATCTGGAAGGCAAGCAAAAAATGAGAATAGATCTCACTTTTAATTTTTTCATGGCACGCCGGAGTCGTACCCGAGGGAAAACCAGCGTTGTTAGGAAAGTGCTGTTCTAAGGAGCATATCGGATGGAGATTCCGTATACCCAACACACGTTACCGAATGGCCTTGATGTACTCGTTCATGAGGATCACGGCTGCCCTATTGTGGCAGTTAACGTCTGGTACCGTGTTGGTTCTAAGGACGAATGTCCAGGTCGCACTGGTTTTGCCCATCTTTTTGAGCACCTGATGTTTGAAGGATCCCAACATTACGATCGAGGCTACTTTCATCCGTTGCAAGAAGCAGGTGCCCTACTGAATGGTTCAACCAGTAGTGAGCGGACGAATTATTGGGAGGTGGTTCCAACCAATGCTCTCGATCTGGCGTTATGGATGGAATCCGACCGGATGGGGTACTTGTTGCCGGCATTAACTCCTGAGAAGTTTGAAAATCAACGTGATGTAGTGCTGAACGAGCGCCGACAAAGTTATGAAAACCGTCCCTACGGACTTGCTGGAATGGTGAATGCGGCAGCCCTATTCCCTTCATCGCATCCGTATTCATGGATGACCATCGGGCACGTCGAAGATTTGACGGATGCGACATTTAACGATGTGCAGAAATTTTGTGAGTTGCACTATCGCCCGAATCAGGCATCACTCGCCTTAGCCGGAGATATCGATACGGAGCATGCGCTGGACTTAGCGAGGCACTACTTTGCTGGAATTCCAGCGGGGTCGCAACCTCCGGAGTTAGTGTTGGCAAGCCCACCGGAGTCTCGAATCGAGCAGCGCCTCCTGCTGGCCGATCGGGTCGAACTGCCGCGGTTGTACCTATCTTGGATCAGTCCGGCCATGTTTGAAGCGGGCGATGCGGATCTCGATTTACTGGCTGACATTTTATCGACTGGCAAATCATCGCGGTTACATCGTGCACTGGTTCGAGACCAGCGCATTGCCACCGAGGTCGGCGCTATCCAGTCGTCTCGCCAGTTGTCGTCAGTCTTCCAGATCATAGCCACGGCAGCTCCTGGGCATAACCTGACTGAACTCGACGCCGCGATCTCGGTCGAATTAGAGCGGCTCATACAGGACGGTGTGACTCAAAACGAACTGGAACGCAGCCGAATAGAGTTTGAAGCGAATTTTGTTTACTCGTTACAGCACGTGGGTGGCTTTGGTGGGAAATCAGATCAACTAAATGCGTACAATGTGTTCACCGGCAACCCTGGGTATATTTCACACGACCTCGCGCGGTATCAATCCGTCACCCCTGACAGCATTCAGCGCGCAGCCGCTCGCTATTTTGGCAAGGAACGTCGTGTGGCTCTCAGCGTGGTGCCGCATGATCATCCTGACCTGGCTCTTCGGGAGTCTGAACGGGCGGAGGTGAAGTAATGTCTGTTGATCGCACCGAATTGCCACCGATTGGACCGGATCCACTCTTTACATTCCCACGACCAGTGAAGCACACACTGGCGAACGGGCTCACAATCTGGGCCGTCGAACACGGGGCTATGCCCGTGGTAAGCGCGTGTCTGTTGCTACATTGTGGATCGGCCTCCGACCCGGAGAATCATGGCGGGCTCGGCTCGTTGACGGCCGCTCTTCTTGACGAAGGCAGTGGTTCCAGATCCGCGCTTGAAGTGCAGGAGGCCCTCCGCCAGATTGGGGCAAGATTCAACCGCCACGTTACAGCGGACGCCACGCAATTGCGAATGACGTCGCTCTCAAGATTTACTGGTCAAGCGTTGACCTTACTTGCAGAACTGGGGACCTGTCCAACGTTTGATGAAGAACAATTCACACGGGTAAAACAGTTACGACTCGACCAGTTAGTGCAGTCGCGAGACGTACCTTCCGCCAACGCGAACAGAATTATGGTCGAGGCCCTATATGGCGATCATCCGTATGGACATAATCCATCTGGAACCGAAGCGTCGATCCAGACGTTAACACGCGATCACGTTGTGGACTTCCATCGCGAGTTCTATCAGCCCGTAAAGGCGACGCTGATTCTCGTCGGAGCGATGCCAGCTGAGCAATTACTGGACCAGGCGGCGACTGCATTCCAAAAGTGGTGTGCCACATCTGACACTCGGACGGCAGACCTTGATACGCGGTGTGAAGCGTATTCAGAAGGAACGCAGCGAGAGAGGTTAATCGTCATGAATCGTCCTGGGGCAGCCCAGTCCGAGTTGCGGATCGGACATCGAGGTGTGTCACGCGACACCCCGGATTATCATGCACTGCGTGTATTAAATATGATCTTGGGCGGGCAATTTGTTAGTCGGCTCAATCTCAATTTACGTGAGGATAAAGGGTACACCTATGGCGTGAGCACAGGGTTTACATTTTGTCGCTATGCGGGAGATTTTATGGCGGCCCTTAGTGTTCAGACAAACGCGACGAGTGAGTCGATTCGGGAAGTGCTGAAGGAGATTGGTCACATTCGAGATTCTCAGCCTGTGTCGGATGAAGAACTGGTGCAGGCGAAAGCCGCGTTGACTCGAGGATATCCACGCGGGTTTGAGACAGCGTCGCAAGTGGTTCAAGGATTTGCGAACAGCGCACTTTATCAGCTTCCCGATGATTATTTTACGCAAGTCGTGCCGTCGGTGAATTTGGTGGATCTGGAAACTGTCAGGCGTGTGGCTCAAGAGTATCTTGTGCCGGATCAATTGACTACCGTGGTCGTGGGTGATCGCGATGCCATTGCCACAGGCTTGACCGACCTGCATGCAGGAGAACTCATCGAAATCAAACATGAGGACCTGATTTCGAACTAGTTCCGACAACGCGCTATTGCGCAACGTCTGTCTGACGATTCCCGACGATGTGAGATTCAAGAGCAACAGCTAGTTGTAGTAACTCATCAGTTCGGTTTCTGACACCGACGAGCTGTAAGCCGACGGGCAAGCTGTTACTAGATTGGCCACAGGGAATCGACAGGACTGGATGACCAGTTAAATTAAAGAGTTGTGTCAACCGGAGCATCGCACTGCGCACCAGATCAACCTTGTCACCCAGACTGACCTCATCTCTCCCGAACTGTGGGGCTGGAATCGGTAAGGTTGGAAGGACGAGTGCGTCACAATTGGTCAAGGCTGTGTCGACCTCATCGCGCAGGACCTTTTTGCCGTGCTGAGCTCTGACATAGTCCTCTGCCAGGATGTATTGGCCCATGGCCAGTCGAGTTCTAACGCCTTTCGTGTACTTGTTTGGGCGTTCCTGCAGGGTATGTGCATGGTAGGCGTAAGCTTCGGGCAGAATTATGTGAAGGTATGTTGCCGGAATGAGATCGGCGTGCGGAATATCGACGTCCGTAATGTGACAGCCAGCCGTTGTGAGTCGGGCGAGCGTGTCATCGAATGCTCGGCGCACATCAGTATCGAGATGTTCCAGAAAATATGCCCTAGGTATACCAAGTCGTACTTCGGGTCGTATTGATGCGATAGCAGAAGGAGCATTGCCGTCTAGGTTCTCCGACAGGCAGCGATATAGTAACCAAGCATCTGTCACGGTCCTTGTGATTGGGCCGCCGTGGTCCAATGAGGGACTCAGGGGAATGATGCCTTCACAGGGAATCTCACCAAAGGAAGGCTTTAATCCGACCACTCCACACGCCGCTGCTGGAATTCGAATTGATCCTCCAGTGTCAGTGCCAATCGACGCGTACGCCATGCCTGTTGCGACCGAGACCGCTGAGCCACCACTTGAACCACCAGGAGATCGTTTGAGATCGTGCGGATTCCGAGTCGGGCCGAACGCCGAGTCTTCTCCGGTTGTTCCAAACGCGAATTCATGCAAGTTGCACTTGCCGATAATGATGGCACCAGCTGAACGGAGTCGTGTAATGAGGGGTGCATCGGTTATTGAGGGAGTAGTAGCCCGTACATGGGATGCGGCTGTTGTGGCTGTTCCCGCCACGTTAATGATGTCTTTAACAGAAATAGGGATGCCATGGAGAGGTCCACGGTATTTCCCAGCTGCAATCTCAGAGTCGGAAAATAAGGCTGCTTCTCGTGCCGATTTGGCAGAAATTGCAATAAATGCGTTTAAAGAATCATTGAGCTCGGAAATTCTTGTTAAGCACTGTTCCACCACATCGATGACTTTTACCGACTGCGATTTTATAAGCGCTGAGATTTTTACAATGGAACAGTTAGGAAGAGGTTTACTCATTACAGGGGCTTGGTGATGCTTGGTTTGGGCAACTGTTCTGTGTCTGTGTCGGCGTGGTTGTACCAGTCAGCCTGCCGCAGTTTTGCCGTTGCCTCAACGAGCGTTTCAACAAGGGAGTCGGTGTCGTGGATTCCGTGGTTCTTGATAGCTCGCTTCAACAACTGTTTCCATGAATCGAGAGTCATATGAAGATAGTTATACAAGTGGTTAAGGTTATTAAAGCAAAGATCAACAGCCTATGTCTGGAATTGACTTAATGCAGCCTAGAAGTTCACGAAGACTTTTTCAGGCGCCTTGACTTTGCTACAGCCGACTTGGGCTTGGGTATCCTTAGCATCGTCTTCTTTTTCGATTCAGGACTGGCGATGTACGGATCACCGTATGCTGTATCCAAGACGCTGCTCTTTTCGATGTAGGTAGACAGCGCTTGCAGCGCGCTCAGCCAACCACGATCGATAAGTGAGAAATATTTTTTCCAACGAGAACCATTTTCCAGACCACTCTGCCGCACTGTTACTCGGGTCGCTGGACCTTCAACGGTGCAGGTTACTTCGAGTGCCATTGGGCCAAGCGGGTTTCCTTGTGGGGGAAGCCAGTATGCATCTGCGACGAAGAATTCAAAGCCAGGACGGTATTCCATGACCGTGCCATGAAAGGAGCCACCCAGCTGACCAAGGAGCTCATCGTGATAGACCGTCGGCTCCCATTCGACTGCATATACGCCTAGTGGCTCAGGCACGGTGACTGACTGTGTTGTATGCCACCAAGTGGCTAGCGCCCGTGAATCAAAAAAGGCGTCGAGTACACAACTCGGCGTAGCTGTAATCAGATGTGAATGTTCAACGCTAATCCCGTTGTGTCGAGCCATAGTGAATCAATGACTGGAGTACAGTTAACCGTATTTGCGATGCTAGGATCCGTGATGTTATCGACTTCGGACAGTTGAGTCAAAGTCAAGTGCAACCGTGTGTAATACCTAACGTGTGGGGTTTCTCAAGAAAGCCGATTGTTTTGCGTGATTCGAATCAGTAGATTAAGAATTTTTCACGGATTGGTGCAAAACTTGAGAGATCAGCGTTCCAACCTGTTTCAAGTTTTGCTAAGGGTGCATTCGCCTCAATGTGTTCGCGTAGATGTGCTGAACCCGACAAAATATCGATTGGCAGTTTAACGTGTTCGTATTCGTAGGGCGGTTTTCGCCAGCTGAAGAAATTCGGATTTGCTTGCTGACATGCCAGAAGCAAGGCCGCCGTTGTGAGCACAGGTTTAAATGTTGTTCGATCGTGAACGTGAATCTGGCACCCGTGACAAACACTTTGAGCATGTTTTTGGAATGTTGGTTCGAAGGTCGTTGGGCGGAAGTCAACGCCAGGGAGGTCGACTGCGTTTAAATCCGTTACCAGTTGCTCGGCGTTAATCCATGGTGCACCGATCAGTTCAAACGGCAGTGTTGTTCCTCGTCCTTCAGATAAGTTCGTTCCTTCAATTAGGACGTTCCCGGGGTAGACAATTGCACTATCTAGTGTTGGTAAATTTGGAGATGGTGGAATCCACGGCAGAGACGTGTCATCGAAGTACATCTGACGGGTCCAACCTTCCATTTTGAATACCTCAAGTTTGGCTCCAATACCGAAATGATCATTAAAAAGGTTTGCCACCTCTCCAATCGTCATGCCATGCCGCAGCGGAATTGCAAACTGACCAACGAATGATGAGTACGTCTCATCTAGTAAAGGCCCTTCAACGCTTATGCCACCGATAGGATTTGGACGGTCTGCAACGATGACGGGAATATCGTGCTGACGACAGGCACGCAAACAGTTTGCCATGGTGTACAGGTAGGTATAGACGCGTGTTCCTACGTCTTGGAGATCTATTACGAGCACATCAAGATCACGCAACATATCTGTCGTTGGCGTGCGTGTTTCGCTGTACAGCGAGTAGATTGGTATGTCATAGCTGGAATGGTGCGAATGGGAGGTTTCGACCATATTGTCTTGATCCCTGGATTCGAAGCCGTGCTGGGGGCCGAACAATGCATTGAGCGTCACACTCGGTTCATTCGCAAATCGAGTCGAGATATGCTGTAAGTTCTTGTCGACTGAGGCAAGATTACACACTAGGCCCATCCGGTGACCCCGTATGCGGCCTGAATCGATTAGGCGTTCAAAACCTAAGATTATTGACATCTGTCGCATTATATCCGTCGCAACCTTTGCGTTCAGAATTGGATTCTAAGGGTGCCAGTTTTTTTGGGGGAATTGGGCACTTGACACTTGGCGCAGGGCAGGCGACCATTATAGTTGAACAAATGGGTGTTACCGAAGAAGGTAGCGCCACCTGCGCGGGGGATGCCGCGATTTATAGCAGTCGGCAGTACGGCAGGACCGGACTCCGACATTATGCAGAACGGAGTACGGAGATGGCAATGAGTGGCACTGTTAAATGGTTTAATGATAGCAAGGGATACGGATTTCTCACTCGTGATGATGGAGAGAAAGACGTTTTCGTGCATCATTCCGCGATCCAAGGCACCGGCTTTAAGAGCTTGAGTGAAGGTGAGCGGGTAGAATTTGATGTGGTGCAAGGACAGAAGGGTCCGGCGGCTGAGAACGTTGTGAAGGTCTAGGATTCTGATGCACCTTGCCTGCAATTTTGCAGGCTGTTTTGGGGCTCTGCTACCTTAGGGTTGCAGAGCCCTTTTTTCGTAGAAATGGTTCTT
>DODG01000293.1:0-787 GCA_003509065.1 Acidobacteriota bacterium | reverse complement strand
TTCTTCTTTGACTGATGGTGCGGAAGAGGGGATTCGAACCCCTACGATGTTGCCACCGCCAGCCCCTCAAGCTGGTGCGTCTGCCAGTTCCGCCACTTCCGCGTGTGGACTACCTTGCATGAATGAAGTAGAACGAATCGTCGTATTCAATTAGGGTTCTTGAGGTGTTTGCGTTGTGGTTGTCGGCGTCGTTCTCGAGGTTGCTGGTTCATCATCCGGGACAGTCGTTTCTAACGGTAGCGCTGGCGAACCCGACATGTCCAATGGTGCTGGACCTTCAATGCCGCTCACAACGGAACCGGGCCCTTGCCGGCCAATAATGACTAGTACCAGTGCGCCCAATATAAATCCTACACCCAGTACGGTCGTTGCCCTGGTCAAGACTGTAGCACTTCCACGTGCGCCGAACGCCGTTTGGCTGCCGCTGCCACCAAAGGCACTCGCCATGTCACCCCCCTTGCCTTGCTGTAGAAGGACCACGAGCAGCAGCATGAGGCAGACCAACACGTAAACAATTAACAGTACGTAATACATCATATTTTTTTATTATACTTCGGCCTCGCGAGTTCTTGCGATAATCTCATAAAAGCTCGCGGGGTCCAGACCGGCACCACCAACGAGGGCACCGTCGACGTTGGGTTGCGAAACGAGCATGCTCGCGTTCTCAGGTTTGACGCTACCACCATAAATAATTCTGCAGCCTTCTGCACTGTCGTGTCCGTATACTTCTTTCAGGTGTTCCCGGACGAAAGTGTGCACCTCGCCGGCTTGCTCAGGTGAGGCATTT
>DODG01000025.1 GCA_003509065.1 Acidobacteriota bacterium | reverse complement strand
AGCGAGCAGGGTTATGTTGTCGCTACCAGGTTTATCAGCCGTCCATTGACCGGAAGCAGGCTGGCTCGGCACTAGGATTGCCAAGAGGGTTACAAGTATGACGGAAACGAAATAAGGGTATTTGCTATCAATAACAGTCATGAGTGTCCTCAAGTTATCGAACGGACTAGCCAAGCCTCTGGGGCTACAATACTACGAATATCGTACTTTTACTTGACCCAAGTGACCGGTATGGCAGATGCTGGCAAATTATGTTTTCACACCGAAGTTTTTGCGTCACCTGCGCTCTCCTCTTCACACTAGTTGGTACGAGTGCAGCACAAACTCCGTCAGTTCCGAAACTTCTCGTGGTTCTCGTTGTTGATCAGATGCGGGCAGATTATGTGGAGCGATTCCAAGGTCAATGGACTAAAGGTTTACGGCGCCTGATTGATGAAGGGGCCTGGTTTCGTCAAGCCGCCTATCCTTATTTTCAGACAAACACGTGCGTCGGACATGCGACGATCTCTACAGGGGCGCTTCCTGAGACACACGGCATCATTGGTAACGCGTGGCACGATCGAGCATCTGCGATGTTGCGTCGATGCGCTGATGATGAGAACTCTCTCATTGTGAGCTATGGTGCTCCAATTGCAGGAGGGCTAGGTCCTGCCAGTCTGCGCGCGCCGACTTTAAGTGATGAACTAAGGATTCAAGGCGAAGGCGCAACACGAGTGGTTAGCCTTTCTATGAAGCCGCGCGCCGCTATCATGCTAGCCGGTCAAAGTGCTGACGTTGTCGTCTGGCGTGATGACACGTCGCTAGTGACTTCCGGTGTGTACTCGAAGCAGCCTGTTTCTCTGGTTAAGCAATTCATTAGTGCCAACCCTATCGCTCGAGACTTCGGTACAACTTGGACGCGGACGTTTCCGGCTGATGCGTATTTGTACGACCCAATCACTGAACATAGTCGACCATTTGAAGGGTGGGACACATCATTACCACACGACTTGGTAGGGCGTGGCGAGTCCCCGGACTCCCTCTTTTATACCCAATGGGCTGCAAGCCCGCGTTCCGATGATTATCTTGTCCGGATGGCAACTACTTTCATTGATGCGTTGGACTTGGGTCAGCAGTCGGCTATCGACTACCTCGGCATTTCGTTTTCGGCGCTGGACCACGCCGGTCATCGCTTCGGGCCCCGCAGCCACGAAGTGCAAGACGTCTTAATTCGACTCGACGAAACGCTCGGCCATCTTTTTGACCACTTAGACGCCACAGTTGGTCAGGGAGGCTATGTTGTGTCCTTGTCGGCTGACCATGGCGCTATTCCGATTCCAGAAGCGTTAGTGAACCAACAAATTGACGCCGGACGAATTCCAGCAGCTGACATCGTGAGTGCCGCTGAACAGACTGCTGCAGAGTTCCTCGGGCCAGGTGAACATGTTGCCCGATTCGAAGAGCAAGACTTTTATTTCTCACCGGGTGTGTACGACCGCCTCGCTGAGAAGCCGGGCGCTCTTGATCAGATCGCCGATGCTATCGAATCGGTTGAAGGAGTTGCGCGGGTATATCGCGCTGATACGATTCGAGATCGACGGGACACAGGCAACTCAGTCGAACGCGCACTCGCCCGTAGCTACTATCCTGGTCGCAGCGGAGACTTGCTCATCGTGGTTCGACCGTACTGGACGACATCAACGAATGCAGCGGGTCATGGCACAAGCTATGGTTATGACTCACGCGTGCCAATTCTGCTCATGGGTTCTGGCATCTTACCTGGTCGGTACCTCGCACCTGTCACTCCAGCAGACATTGCACCGACGCTAGCCTATTTGAGTCGGATTACACTCGCATATGCTGACGGACGCGTCCTCCACGAAGCGCTCATCAGTCTGCAGTAGTCGTCGTATAGGGGTTAGATTACCTGTCGGATCTTAAAGTCATCCGAACCCTTTAGTTTGCAAGATCTTCAAACATCGCATGGATCCGTTCAAGGCCACCGCGCAGATAGTCAGGTTGTAAGCCGAAACTGATCCGCAAGTGGTGATCGAGATTGAAGTGATCTCCTGGCGCAACAAGTGCGCTCTTTTCCTTAATCAACTGTTCTACAAATGTTGTCGAGTTCACGTCTACGGTGTAGCGTGGGAATGCGATCGCCGACGCGTCAGGCGGAACAATTGAAAACAAGTCGCCATGCGAACGCATCCATTCTTCGAAAATTGGGTAGCCGCGACGTATGTAATCTCGCGTGCGCTTCAATAACTTTTGTTGCATATCGGGTTCCAAGGCGATTGCCGCAAGTTGATTCGAGAGCGTCGCAATGGCGATCGTCGTATATTCATGACGCGCCCAAGCGGCGTCGATTACGTCCGGGGGGCCAACAATCCAGCCAACGCGCAAACCCGGCAGTCCATAGGCTTTACTCAGGCTATTATTAGCCAAGACCTTGTCATAGCGACTCCAGAATGACGGGGTCTTCTCGTCGGTCAGACGCTCAGTACCACTGTAGACTTCATCGGCCAACAGCCAGGCCCCCACGCGATCAGCTGCCGCAACGACTGCGTCCATCTCACTCGACGACATGATGTGACCAGTTGGATTGTTTGGGTTACAGACAGCAATGACCTTGGTTTGATCTGTGACGGCACGGTTGAGCGAATCAACGTCGAGTACCCATCCTTGGTTGCTTGACAAGTCGAACGTGCGAACGCTGATCCCCAAGTTCTGTGCTGCACCCCAGATCTGCAGGTAGTTTGGGGCCATGACTGCAATTTCATCACCTGGCTCAAGCAGGGTTTGTAGTGAGATGAGGTTTGCCTCAATACACCCAACTGTAACAAGAACATGTGCGGACGTCGCATTTGGATAAAGCGCAGCGATTCGCTCACGTAACTCCGGTATGCCATTGGCTTGTGGATAAACAAACTCGGTCGAAAGGAGGCGCTCGATCTGATCCGGGTCAGGAATTAAATCCCGTACAGTTGCCGGATGCACACCGCTTTCCGACAGGTTGTAATCAACAAGATTTTCCCACTTCGACATCAATCGTTCCATGACGAACGGTTGGAAATTTGACATGTAGTAAGCTCCGAATTAAGACTGACTCCAGTTAGTGGTAGTTGTTGCTGTCGCTGCATTTTCCGTGCAGTGAGATCGCGTAACAGTAATTATAGTTCGTGCCGTGTTTTTTGGTGGCTAAGCCGTAGGATTCATGATTCGTCACTCGAAAGCCTTGCCGGACGTTTCACTTCACTGGCACACGATGCGGATTACTCTGCGACGAAGAGTTCGTGCATTACCATGACCAGCGATGCCTAAGAATCAACATGCTACGCCTCTTCGGGTAACGATGGTCACGCCGCATCTACCACCTACGCAGGCGGCGAACGCCTTATTACCAGTTGTGATTGCATCGGCGCTCGATTCGGTTGAAATCCAAGCACGCTTCATTACGCATCCGCCTGCAGAGGTGCCCGAGGTGTGTTTTGTGTCGCAACGGGGTCGAGGACTCTGGGCGCGTACACCAATGGGTGGCGTGACTGCCGCGATACGGATTGCCCTACTTGCCGTAACTCAGATCGCGGCTAGTGACGTCGTGCATCTTCATGGGAATGGCCTGCTTGTTGAGGTTGCCAACTGGTTAGCTGTGCGGTTCGGTAAACCTCGTGTCATCACGCTGTACGGAACCGACATCTGGCATCACGATCCAGTGCGTCATCGACAGTTCGGGCAGGTGGTGAGACAAGCCACGACACGGGTTTTTTACAGTCAAGGATTACTCGACTTCGCGCGTGACCAACTCGACTTAGCTGTTGACCCTTCTGAGGTCATTCATGCACCGGTAGCACCGAGTTTTCATGAGCCAAGCGTGGATGAACGGCGAACACTCCGCGGCGAACTTGGACTGCACGCGTCCCTCGTTTTGTTGACTGTAAAGCGACTACATCCGGTTGCTGGTTACGAGGATCTCCTACGGGCGATGCCTGCTATTTGTGTGCGCTATCCGGACGTTCAACTGTTAATCGTTGGAGAGGGTGAGTCACGGTTCGCACTTGAGACGTTGGCCCGCGAGCTTAAACTTTCAGACCACATTCAATTCTTAGGTAGCATTCCAAACGGAGAGCTGTGGCGTTATTATGCGTCTGCCGATTTGTTTGTACTCCCATCACGTTTGGAATCTTGGGGAACCGTTATGCTTGAGGCACTTGCTTGTGGAACACCTGTGGTGGCGACTGATACGGCTGGCGGGTCTGAGGTGGCGGCAAATTTTCCGGACGACGTGCAGCTGACATTACGTGAACATCCAGAGGTTCTTGCGAGCACGGTGATTGCTGCTGCCGAGAGTCGACGTCAAACTAGCCAGGCAACCCAAAGTCGACTGCTTTCGGAGTTTAGTGTCGAAGCGTGTGCTGCACACTACGCGAGCGTGTACCGCAGTGTTAGCAAGAAGCTCTAGATCCTTATTCTTGGAGGAATAAGGATCCATGGGACCTCTAACTGGTCAACGCTAGAGGTTTTGCCGACATTTTTCGATAAATTCATCCTGTTCGGGAATGCCTGGATGACCGTCGGCTCCAGCCTGCCAAGCTGCTTTTGCCGCATCGGTCCGGCCAAGTGCGGCTAGGGCTTTCCCTTTCCAATAATGAGCCCGTGCCTCACGAGGCTTCGACCCTCGGCCAACATGAAGGTTGTCGGGATAGGTCAACGCAGACTCGAAATCTTGGAGAGCTAGTACCGCGTCTCCATGCTGAAGATTGGATACTCCACGCTCGATGTGAGCACTCACGAAGACTGCCCAATTATTGGTATCACCTTCCCAATTTGAGTAGGTGGAATTATTGAGCACGTCTAATGACTCATCGTAGCGACTCTCATGTAAATAGGTACGTGCAAGCAACGTGTTGACGTCACCTCGCCGTGACGAATTGGGAGAGATTGCTTCAAGACATTGGATGGCCTCGTTGGGACGGCCAAGACTGTTCAACACGTTGGCCAAATCACGACGTGCCACTTGGTCACTCGGCCTTGCGACCACTGCTTGCTCAAACCAGCGCGCCGCGTCTTCTAGGTTTCCTTGCTGTTTCCATGCGTCCATTCCCAAGTTTCTAAACGCGACACTCAAGGTTGGATCTTGAGAAACTGCCAATTCCCATTGTTTCTTGGCATCATTGCCTCGGCTGAGTGATGCCAACAGATTCCCCAAGTACAGATGGGCGCGGCTATCATCTGGAACCTGCTGGGTCGCGTATTCTAAGATTGACATCGCTTCCACTTGCGACGGAAAAACATAATCACTTTGACAGGCTGCTGCTTGTTGCAAGTACGCTGCCGCTTGTTTTATCTGGCCGTTTTTCTCTGCGAAGTACGCCAGGTAATAAAAAGGTAGTGGGCGTACCTCTTCGGTGAGATGACCGTTGACACAGGACGCACGTAGCAGGTCGAAGGCTTCACGATATCGTCCAAGATCAGCAAAAAATAGGCTCAACTCGAGAAAAGCGAATTCTGGTTCTCCAATGAATTCTCGAACTTCACGAACAAACTTAGCCCAACCAGCCCCATTCACCAGCGATTGGACTGCATATGGCACTAGGCGTGTCGTGCCACACTCAATTGCATCACCTGCTAGGACGCTTGCGCGTTTGGACTCCCCTGCGCAGTGCGCGGCTAAAAGTGTCCAGTCGAACAACCGCACCCGGTCCAACTCGCCAGCGCCGCGCACCGTCACGAAAGCTGCCAATGCCTCACCAAATGCTCCCTGCCTCATCTTCGCACGACCAATGATTTCAAGGCCGAGAGTCAAGGTATCCGGACGATCAGCTGCTTCAGTACCACACATTAAGGCGTCATCGACTCGATCTTGATGCAGCCGGACACTGCCTAGTAGATGCCAAGCTCTACCGTTGTCCTTATCTAAACTAAGCGCCCGCATTAATTGATCAGCCGCTGATTCGAACAACCCTGCCTTGGCATCAAGGTTAGCCAGTGCGATAAGAGCTTTGGCATGCAACGGATCCTGATTAATGGATCGTGATAACCAAAGGCGAGCTTGTACCCGGTCCATTTGACGATCAAAGTGTTGTCCACGGTTGTACATGTCATCAGCAGTCACTGGGTCCAAGAGCTGACTGTTTAGTTCAGCCGGTACGTCTACTGATGGAACATCTAGGGGAGAAGTGTATGCCGCCAGTAATACGTCATCTTGGTCGGTAATCTTCACCTCAATCAGCGTGTCAGCTTTACCATGTACTCTCAAAGAGACTGCGAGTAGCGGCGATAGATCGACAATTTTGGATATTAGTACCTTTTCGGCTGATTTGAGTTCAATGCGAGCCTTTTCTTGTGGCGAGGTTACGATGACCCGAAATTCAACCGTGTCTTGGGTTGCGTGGTCTAAACGTCCAATTACTGCTTCTCGTGTCGCATATTCGAATCCAGCGCCCAGGCCGCGTACCGGATACCACCACTCCTGCCATGCCACCTGTTCGCTGGGAGCGAACGTCGCGTAGTCGGTTTGTGTGCGTAATGGTCCGCTTTGTATTTCAATGTACGGTCCCGCCGTGTCGGTTAGAGCGCGCTGACTTGTACGTCCAGCATCCGTCTGTCCCCATGTCCAAGCCTTCTTGCCAGGCACCTTACGATGATCCGCACACGCTACGAGTCCATAGTCGCGGTCGACATCGTACACCCCAAAAAAATCGAAATTACATGCATAGGCAAACACTGGGGTAGCATCCTCATAATTTTTTAACCATCTGCGGTCGCGACCTTGATCGATTGGCCAAGAGAAGAAGCGATCATGATCGCTCGCAGCACGCATCGGGTAGCAAAATTTGGTGCCTCGGGTGACTGGGAAGGCCGTATTGTTCCAGAAATAATACGTCTGGGTATGATCAGTTGGATTAAATAGGACGATCTTCTCGTCGAGGAAGGCTTTATCTGGATAGAGTGTTAGCCGGACTTCCCACCCGGTGCGAAAATTCATTTCAGTATAACCAATCACGATCGAAGCCGAGCCGTCTTCATGTTCGGTGCTGACAACATCCACCGGTGAAAAGCTAGTTACGGTATGGCTTTGCGGACCTCGATTCCATTCAACCCCGCCAGAGATCCAAGCGCCACGCAACGCAATTAATCCTGGTTTGATAACAGTATTTCGGTAGAACATTTCTTGACGGTTCTGCTTGTCGTAGACGGAATGTAAGCGCCCACCGAGTTCCGGAAGACACATAATTTTCAAGAACTTGTTCTCAAGAAACACCGCACGGTACGATTGGTCTAGCTTCTTTCGCGACAGATGGTCCTGCATCGTATAGGGATAGATGAGGGTGCCCTCTACCTCAAAAAATCGAGGATTGATATCATCTGGATGCAGCGGATAAGTGGGAATGACAACTTGATCTTCCCATGTTCGAACGAAAGACATACGTTTGGCTAATGGTCCGGCGACATCTGTCATCCTAGCACGCCGTCGCGCTGAAGCTTTGCAATCTGTTTCGCGTTGTAGCCGTGCTCGCGCAGCACCTCATTAGTGTGTTCTCCAAGGAGGGGTGCTGGACGGTTAGGTTGTGTTGGAGTTTCCGAGAATTTTATCGGTGAGCCCAGAGTTTTAATTTTTCCGAACGTGGGATGATCTGTCTCCACAATCATCTCTCGCGATCGAAGATGTGGATCACGTGCCACCTCAGCATAATCATTAATTGGTCCGCATGGGATTTCGTTCTGCTCGAATAGTTCGAGCCAATGCTGGCACGGTCTCTTGGAGGTGATCGCCTCAATGGCGGTGGCTAACGCCAGCCGGTTTTTTACCCTAGCTGTGTCACTGGCATAATTCGGCTGCTCGAGCCATTCGGGATGCTCTAGGACGTTGCAGAGACGGTTAAAGAGCCGGTCATTGGCGGCACCCAGGGTAATAAATCCATCGGCACATTGGATAGCTTGGTACGGCGCACTCATCCGGTGTGCAGAACCCAACGGAGTCGGGATTTGCCCGCTCGAAAAGTACTCGGTGGCTTCCCAGACTGACAACGCCACACCGGCATCCACTAACGAGGTGTCGATATGTTGACCACGTCCAGAACTATGCCGGTAATGTAAAGCGGCTAAAATTCCCGATACAGCAAACAAAGCCGCTCCAAGATCAGTCAGTGGCACCCCAGCTTTCACCGGGTCGGAATCTGGATTCCCTGTTACAGACATGATGCCCGCGACTCCTTGTGCAATAAGGTCAAATCCACCTCGCCGCGAGTCGGGACCAGTCTGTCCGTAGCCAGAAATCGACGCGTAAATAAGCCGTGGTTGTATTGTGGCGAGATTGGCATAATCTAGGCCAAATGTTGACATCACAGTTGGCCGAAAGTTCTCGACTAGGATGTCGGCTGTTTTAGTGAGATGACGAAATACTTCTTGTCCAGCTGAAGATTTTAAATTTAGGATAAGACCGCGCTTGCCGCGGTTGACGGCATTAAAGCTTGGGCTGTCCGACCCAATCGCGCCGGCCATCCTTCGCGAGGAGTCACCAGCCGGTGGTTCGATTTTAATGACGTCAGCCCCCATGTCGCAAAGTAGCATGGTACAAAAGGGGCCGGCCATGACTTGGGTTACATCAAGAATACGGAGTCCTTCGAGGGCTTTGGCAGGTGTTGTTATCATTGGTTCGTCCTGAGTTGTCCAGTCCTTTATTCCAGGAGTTGTTGGCTGTGTCTACTACAGATACCTTGTTTGAAACTGACGGTCCACTAGCTGTATTAACTTTCAACCGGCCCCAAGCGCGCAATGCCATGACTTGGGCAATGTATCAGGCTTTGGTCGATGCATGCGAGGAGGTCGACGCTAGGTCAGAAATCTTAGTGTTTATTCTACGCGGAGCCGGTGGTCAAGCGTTCGTTGCCGGTACTGATATTGAGCAATTTAAGGCTTTCGCTTCGCCCGGTGATGGCGTTGCGTACGAACGACGTCTCGACGAAGTGTTAGACCGGCTTGAACGGGTAGGTAAACCAACGATCGCGCAGATCGAGGGAGTCGCAGCTGGGGGTGGATGCGCGATTGCCATTGCCTGTGATCTCCGGTACTGCACACCTGGATCCAAGTTCGGCGTACCCATTGCTCGCACATTAGGTAATTGTCTTTCTGTGGCGAACCACGCACGGCTACTCGATCTTGTGGGACCAGCACGCCTGAAAGAACTGATGTTCACCGGAGGTTTTCTTGAAGCTCATGAAGCTGCCACACTTGGTGTTGTTAACCGCGTGGTGGCGGTGGACGAAATTGATCAGTTCGTTCGTGATGTGGCTGACACTATCACCAAGAATGCACCGTTGACGATTAAAGCTACCAAGGAAATCGTTCGGCGGATCCAAGCGAGTCGTCGTCTTGACAGTGATGCTGGACGTGATTTGATTTCACTTTGCTACACAAGTAATGATTTTGCGGAGGGTGTAGACGCTTTCCTTGAAAAGCGATCTCCGAAGTGGCGAGGACGATAAAAACAGTTTCCTTGCAAAGGTTGGCGTCCGCCACCGGGAAACACCAGTGTTCAATTGTGGTGTTATCCGATGGGGGTTCTTAGCTGATGTTAATCTTTAATACTGTAAAGAAAAGATAGCAAACCCCTGCCCCGACAACCGTCATCGACAGGCCCCATGCCATCAGCTTATTAAACAGCAACCGCGTGTCTTCCCCAGCCGGCGCGGCTGCCATACAGAGCGCGCCAATTGTCGACAAAGCCGACACATCGACAAGGTGTCCTCCTACGTTCATGGCCGATGCGATCGCGAGTGGCGAAACATTGCCAAGTTGTTCAACGAGGCCAGGTACGGTTGGTAGCATCGCTGGAAGCACAACGCCTGAGGTGCTGCTGTAGATTGAGATGAAACCAGTCGAAAAGGCTATAACTGCCGTTGCTGATTCCGGTGTGGACATGCCAGCGAGTAGGCGAGTGAACAGATCTAGTCCACCGGTCTTGTCAAGCATGGAAATTAACACCGTCACGCCGCAGACCATCATAATCACGCGCCAAGGCATAATCGTTATAGCCTTCACTTCATCTCCAACCCGTAATAGTGAGAGCACGATTGCAGCACCGAATGCGCCTAGTCCGATGTGCACACCAAAAAAAACGACTCCAATAATAAGTACGAAGATGGTTCCAATCGTAATGAGATGTGGTTGGGTGAAACTCGATTCGGTAGATGTTGATTCAGAACTGTCGGGCACGGCGATTTTTGCATTGTGATAACGGCCTAATAATTTCCATCCACCGAGTAGAAAGTACGCGACGAAGGCAATCACTGTATGAGCCACCATGTTGTTTAGATAAGTGTGCAACTCGAAGCCTGCGAGTCCGACGTCGGCCATAATCTCATTAACGATGATTCCGGTTGGTGCAATCGGCGATAACGAACCAGCATTTGCACCGTTGCCAACCATGATGGCGACCAAGAAAACCGGAATACCCACTTGGCCGGCCACCGCCATTGCCATTGGCGCAACCAAGGCTGTTGCTGCGATGTTTCCAGGCCCAATCGACGCGAGTACGAAGGCCAGACCAAAGAACATAATCGGGATAATGCCAACATTGCCGCGACAATACTGAACCGCACGGCGTGCGATTCGATCTAACGTCCCATTGGCTTGCGCCTGTGAAAACAACAAGGTTACGCCGGTAAGTGTCAGAAACAGGCGAGTCGGAAATCCACTCATCACCTCATTAGGACTAAGACCAGCGATATACACACCAACCACCCAGGCGAGACTAATCGCAAGAAAGCCAACGTGGATACGAGACGTGCAACTGAGGATGATTGTGATGAGTAGTGCACCTAGCGAGATTGTGGCGACATCCATAGAATCGGCTCCTTCAGATAACTTTCATCACCCGACGCTGAGTATATCTTAGCTAGCCTTGGGGAAGTTGAGTTGGGTCGACCATGTAAACACTGTACAGTAACAACGTGGCACAATCGAAGCCAGATTACAGCACCCATCCCATTGCTAAACGTCTCAGGCGCGAGCTCGCCGGCGACGTCCGTTTCGATCCCATGACACGCACACTGTTTTCAACCGATGCTAGCAACTATCAAATTATGCCGATCGGGGTCGTGTTTCCAAGGCATGCAGAAGATATACGCAGACTTGTGGAGATTACCGCAGATCACTCCTTGGCATTGCTACCGCGCGGTGGCGGGACAAGCTTGGCAGGTCAAACAGTTGGAGAAGCAATCGTAATTGATTTTTCGAAGTACATGCACCAAGTGCTGGAAGTCAATACTGACGAGAGATGGGCACGCATCCAGCCAGGAGTTGTGCTCGATAATTTTAATAGCGTCCTCAAACCTAATGGCTTGATGTTTGGTCCTGAAGTGTCCCCCTCATCACAGGCCACACTCGGGGGAATGATTGGTAATAATTCGTGTGGCTCGCGGTCGATTGAGTACGGCAAAATGGTCGACCATGTCATGGAGCTCAGCGGCACGCTCGCTAACGGTGAAACTTTTAATTTCGGCACATTGTCAAAGTCTGACCTCGCGCAACACCTCGAGAATGAGGATGCCATCTCACGAATCGTTCAGGCTGTTAATACGATCGCTCGAGCGCACGAATCTGAGGTCGACCGCCGTTTTCCAAAACTTCTCCGCCGTGTTGCAGGTTACAACTTAGATGAGTGCGGGATCCGGGACCAGTTTAATTTGGCAGGTTTACTTGTCGGCTCAGAAGGGACGCTGGCAATTCATACTGAGGCCCGCGTACGGCTCGTACCACGACCTGTACATACAGTGCTCGGCATTTGCCACTTCGACACCTTCGCAGCGTCGATGGCTGCTTCTGCGCCCATTGTCGAGTTGAAACCGCAGGCCATCGAACTAACCGATAAGCTTTTATTGGATCTTGCGAACGAGTCTCCACTCTACCGGGACAAGTTGCATTTCGTTTCAAAACAACCTCAGGCACTGCTCATGGTTGAATTTGCTGGAGATACCCGCGAGGCTATACTCAGAAAGCTTGACGAACTGGCAGTATTAATGCGGGATCTCGGCTATGGTGAGAACGTAGTCCGGGTGGTGGAGCCGGCGCGCCAGGCCGATGTATGGGCTGTGCGAAAAGCCGGGCTTGGCCTACTCGGCAGCCTCAAGGGTGATGCGAAGCCACTTGCGTTCGTTGAAGACACTGCGGTAGCCCCCGAAGACTTACCTGCTTTTACGGCAGCGTTTCATGAGATTTTGGATCAGCATGAAGTCCGGGCTGCGTTCTATGGCCACGCCTCGGTCGGATGCCTTCACATTCGACCTATTCTCGATCTGCGAAAAGCGAAAGACATCGAGAAGTACAGAGCGATTGCCGAAGAGGTAACCGACCTAGCACTTAAGTTCGGTGGTACGCATTCCGGCGAACATGGTGAAGGACTTGCTCGCTCGGAATTTAACCCAAAGGTGTTTGGGGCAACCCTGTATGCCGCATTCCAAGAAGTCAAAGCAGCATTTGATCCGAATAACCGAATGAATCCAGGCAAGAAAGTTAATGCGCCACCAATGGATCATAACCTGCGATATGGTGCTGACTATCGTGTCACCGTACCGGTGACCGTCCTCGATCATTCTGAGTTCGGCGGAGTCGACAAGGCAATTGAGATGTGCAACGGCAATGGTCGTTGTCGCAAGTCTGAGGTAGGTACGATGTGCCCCTCTTACATGGCTACGTTAGACGAGATGCACTCGACACGCGGTCGCGCGAACGCCCTGCACGCCGCAATGTCGGGTCGTTTGCCAGAGGAGGCCCTATTCTCGGATGAGATGCACGGGGTCATGGATCTTTGTCTCTCGTGTAAGGCGTGTAAGTTTGAGTGTCCGTCACACGTCGACATGGCCAAGCATAAGTACGAATTCTTGGTCGGCTACTACAAGCGTCACGGAGTACCTTTGCGAAGTCGCCTGCTTGGGCACTTGCATACACTGTCCGCGATTGGGTCATTCCTTGCGCCAGTCTCAAACATACCGGCACGTATTACTCCGTTGCGGCGAACACTAAATTATTTTCTAGGCTTGCACCCAGACCGTTCGCTACCTTTATTTCGACGAGATACGTTTTGGAGGTGGTGGCAGCGTCATGCTTCCCAGTCTCGACCTCAGGATGAGCGCCGGCCGATAGTGTTGTTGGCTGATACTTTTTCAAACTTCTACGAACCCGAAATCGCTATTGCAGCGACGCGCGTGTTGGAAGCCGGTGGTTATCAGGTGATCGTGCCCAAACCAGTCTGCTGCGGACGGCCGTTGTTGTCCGAGGGGTTGCACGAAGAAGCACTTGCACGCACGCGAGAC
>DODG01000236.1 GCA_003509065.1 Acidobacteriota bacterium | reverse complement strand
GAATTGCGTACAATAGTAATCGGTGGGGAGACAGGCCTAAGAAGTGAAGCTGAAGATACCGCCAGAATCCTCAACCATTTCAGGGAAGAGTTTCAGGACCTTGACCCTAGTTGAAACGAGAGAATAATGGGATTAGTTGCCCTTGGGATTAGCGGCGGGATTGGAGCCTACAAAGCCGTTGAGGTTGCCCGCGGTTTGCAGAAGTCCGGCCATGAGGTTGTCGCCATTATGACAAAGGCGGCCCAAGAATTCGTTGGGCCTCTTACATTTGAAGCGATTACTCGCCGTCCCGTAATACTTGACCAATTCGCCTATGGGAAGAACTCGTCCATCGAGCACATTCGACTAGCCTCATCGATTGATGCGCTCCTCGTGGCGCCTGCTACGGCAAATCAAATTGGAAAGTTTGCACATGGTATTGCCGACGATTTTCTATCAACACTGTATCTGGCAACCAGGGCCCCGGTTGTGATAGCCCCGGCCATGAACACCAACATGTTGGAACATGCGTCCGTGAAGCGAAACCTTGAACTGCTCAGTTCTAATGGGGTGCGAGTGATCGACTCAGAAGCCGGCGAGCTTGCCTGTGGTTGGCATGGTGATGGAAGACTGGCGGAACCGGCAGTGATAGTCGAAACCGTCCACTGTTTGTTGCAGCCTCAGGGTTCGATGCTTAGCAAATGTATGTTGATAACCGCGGGTCCAACGTACGAGGACTTTGATCCCGTTCGATTCCTCGGTAATCGATCAAGTGGCCGGATGGGGTTTGCCTTGGCGATCGAAGCGGCGAAGCGTGGTGCTCGAGTGATTCTGGTGACTGGGCCTACCTCCTTACCTGTTCCTGAACGAGTTGAGGTAACAAAGGTTAGAAGTGCGGCAGAAATGCATGCCGCCGTGATGTCACATGTCGAAGAATGCGATGCAGTCATAATGGCGGCTGCGGTCGCTGACTATACGCCGATGAGTGGTCGAGCGGAGCAGAAACAAGTAAAAGGTGACGAGGTTGTTACGATTAAATTAAAGTTAGCGCCCGATATTCTTGCAGATCTCGGAAAGTGGCGCGAAGACCGAAAGCTGCCAGTGCTCGTCGGTTTTTCTGCCGAATGCGGTGAGGCCAATCAACGGGCGAGGAGCAAACTGGAAGCAAAACATATTGATCTTATTGTGGCTAACGACGTTTCTAGGCAAGATGCGGGATTCGACGTTGGAACCAATATCGCTACACTAATAACCCACAATGACGAGGACGTGCGTCCCCTTCAATCAAAATCAGATCTAGCTCGCGATATTTTGGACCGAGTAGAGAGAACCCTGACACGCTTTGGAAAACCTCTCGAAGCTCGACTGTGAGATGACCAATCCAGACCAGCTTACTGCCCATCTTCAATGGTTTAAGGAATTAGGAGTTACGGGAGTTAGTCGTGGGCCAGCATGGCGTCAACGCGGGTACATCACTGTGACACTTAAAGACATTCGAACAGAGCTTGGCGAGTGCACGCGTTGTAAGCTGCATGAACTGGGTCGAAAACAAATTGTTTTCGGAGCCGGCGACGAACATGCGCAGTTGATGTTTGTTGGAGAGGCTCCGGGTCGCGATGAAGACACCAAGGGAGTGCCATTTGTCGGTCGGGCTGGTCAGTTGTTAACCAAGATTATTGAATCAATCGATCTCTCTCGTGAATCAGTCTACATCGCCAATGTTATTAAGTGTCGACCTCCACAAAATCGCAATCCAGAGGCCGACGAGGTTGAGACGTGCGAACCTTTTCTGTTTTCACAGATTGATACGATCAAGCCAAAAGTCATCGTTGCGCTTGGGACCTTTGCCGCCCAAACGTTACTAGAAAGCAGTGAGACCATTTCTCGGCTTCGAGGAAAAGTATATGAATATCGAGGTGCTTCGTTAATTCCAACGTTTCATCCGGCGTTTCTTCTCCGGAGTCCGAGTCGAAAACGAGACGTATGGGAGGACATGAAAAAAGTTAGAGAGCTTTTGAAGTCCTGAGGGTGAGCTCTTACTCCACGAGAACTAGATCTCCTGTTATTCTGTTGCAATGAATCGCCTCGTCAAGGTTGCGGTACCCGTTTCACGTCTTGATTTATTGACCTATCGAGTACCCGACTTGATGGAAGTGCCTGAAGTCGGCGCACGAGTTATTGTGCCGCTTGGAAGGCGCGTACTCACCGCATGCGTAATTGTAAACAATGCAAATAACTCAGAGTTGGCGCCCGATAGCATTAAGAATCTTTTAGGTGTTTTAGACGTCGAAGCGTTCATTCCATTAGAGGTCCTTCATCTCGCACTTTGGACTGCGGAGTACTATCTCTCTGGTGTCGGCGATGTGCTGACAGCTGCAATGCCTCCTGGAGGATGGAAGGAGATTGCGAAGTTGGCCCGTTTAACAGAACACGGTGCAGCTGCACTTCTGAGCGGTGAGGTCTCTGGCCAAAGCGCAGCACTACTTCGTGAATTATCGACAGAACAGCCGCAGCGTCTCGATCGTGTTGTCAAAAAATTGGGATTTCGACAGCAGAAAGCCGTTGTAAAGCGGCTAGGGCAGCGACGTTGGCTGACGTTGATCCGAAAATTGGAAACTCAATCACTGCTCGAAATTCACTACCGATTCCCTGAAACAACAGCAAACTTTAAGACTATAAAAATAGCGCGATTGAGATCTGCAGAAAATCAGGCGGTTCTAAAACATGCAGCAAAGAAAAACGAAACGGGCCGCCTCGGTACACGACAACGGGAGCTTATTGCCCTACTTCAGAATCAGAAAGCAAAGAGTCTTCCATTAAATCGGTTACGTAAACTTGGAATTAATACTGCAACTGTAAATCGATTGCGTGACATGGGCTTGGTCGAGATTGAAGATAAAAAGATTGAGCGCGATCCCTGGAGTTCCGAACACGAAGGCAAATCGATGGCTGAGGTTGCGTCAGTAACGTTGACAGACGAACAGGACAGGGCGCTGTCTGAGTTGATCAAAAGAGCCACAAGGCAAAAATTTCATGTCGCACTACTGCACGGGGTTACAGGTAGTGGAAAAACAGAGATCTACCTCCGATTAGCGAAGAAACTGCTGGATTCGAACCGCCGATGCATCATTCTGGTGCCAGAAATTGCGCTAACTCCAGCGATGGCCACTGCTTTCCGGTCGAACTTTGGTATCCGTGTCGCTATTCAACACAGTGGTTTGTCTAGCGGCGAGCGACACGATCAATGGCATCGAATTCGCTCAGGAGGGATTGATATTGTAATCGGCACACGGTCTGCAATATTTGCTCCGTTGCAGCGGGTGGGGCTAATCGTTGTGGATGAAGAACACGATGGGTCATACAAACAGGACGAACACCCCAGATATCATGCACGCGATTTAGCAATCGTTCGTGGCCAGGAAGCCGACGCTTTGATTGTGCTAGGTTCAGCTACTCCTTCAATGGAGAGCTACCATAATGCCGCCCTGGGTCGCTATTCGCTCATAGAATTAACACGTCGTGTGCACGATAGACCACTTCCACAGACACAGGTTGTCAATATGCGAGAAGAATACGCATTGAATGGCCCCGGTGTGATCCTCAGCGCACCTCTACGGGCTGGGATTACTGAACGGCTGAAACGTGGTGAGCAGACATTAATTCTCTTGAATCGGAGAGGGTTCGCAGCCGCAATGATTTGTCGACAATGTGGCGTGCTATTTGAATGCCCAAACTGCAGTGTTTCACTCACCGTTCACCGCATGGCACAGCAGATGCGATGCCATTATTGTGGTCATACCGAGCGAATTAAAAAAAGATGCTCCCAGTGTCGAGGCGAGTATCTAGAGCAGATAGGGTTAGGCACCCAACGTGTTGAAACAGAAATTCTGGCGTCGTTTCCGGGGGCTCGGGTAGGACGAATTGATCGGGATACAGTTCGCCGTCGAGGTGCACTAGGCGCGCTGCTCAGAAAATTTGGTCAAGGAGAGCTTGATGTATTGGTAGGCACTCAAATGATTGCGAAGGGACATGATTTTCCAAACGTCACACTGGTGGGCGTCATTTCTGCTGATGTGGGACTAGGGGTTGCGGATTTCCGAGCAGCGGAGCGAACTTTTCAACTCCTCACTCAAGTCTCAGGTAGGGCAGGACGGGGTGGGCGAACGGGACAAACCATTGTCCAAACACTACACCCTGATCACTATAGTCTGCACCACGCGTGCCAACAGAATTATAAAAGCTTTTATGAAGAGGAATTGATTTTCAGGCAAAGAATGCGATACCCGCCAATCGTGGCGCTCGCAAATATGGTGGTAAAACATCGATCGGCAGGAAGTGCCTTACGGGTCGCAACTCAGTTCGTAGACGCCTTGCGTGACAGTAACAATTCGTTGGAAGTGTTAGGTCCCGCGCCTGCACCTCTTGAACGTTTGAAGGGTGACTACCGAGTCCAAGTGCTTACGAAGAGCAGACATCGCCGTGAGATGCGGAAAGTCTTAGAAGGGGCTCTCCATGCGTGCTCCGACTTACAGGGCCAAATTATTGTCGACGTTGATCCGGTTTCCGTCCTCTAATTAATCAGGTGAAACACTTCGATAGGTGTGGGCGTGAAACATACTAGAAAGATTGCGAAGGCCACATACGCCACAATCCTTCGGGTATCGTCGAGCGGAAGATTCTCGTCCTGCGTCCTAGGATGATTGGGGCCAGACATCAGAAGCATTGCAATCATTAGAAAGGCCCAAAGCAACCAGCTGCGCGACCAAAAGGCCAGAAAAATCGTTAGGATGACAGTTGCATAGGTAACCAAGGTCGATCTACGGCCAAAAGCAGCATAGCAAATATGACCACCATCGAGTTGGCCAGCAGGGAACAGATTGAGCGCCGTCGCAAGAAGACCAAACCAAGCGGCAAAGGCCATTGGATGCAAATTTAGAGACTGACCCTCTGCAAGGGAACCCCAAAATAGCCAAGTCACAAATTGAAATAAAAGTGGCTCACCGAGGCTTAAACCAGAAAAATCTGAAGGTAGTTCCGTTACCCGTGAAGAGGCAATACCGATCAAAAGCGCAGGGCAAGCCACGATGAAACCAGCAATTGGACCCGCCACTCCGATATCAAACAGCATTGGCTTAGTTCGAATTGGTTCACGAATGCGAATAAGAGCACCCAGAGTTCCTGTTAGGGGTAGTGGTGCCGGTATAAAGTAGGGCAGCGAAGCGTTGATGCGGTAATAACGGCAGGCAAAATAGTGTCCAAATTCGTGTGCGCCAAGGATCGACAGAAGTGTAAAACTATACCAACCACCACCTGTTAGCAGGGTAGTCCAGGGCAACGTAACTTCATTTAAGCCAAAATTAGAATGAAATCCTAAATAATGAGCGCTGCCAGCGAGGGTTGTAGTAACCAGTGTGAGTAAAAAAAGCGACAGGTGTACCCACCGTCTCGGTTTCCTGTGGTGTCCGGTCGGTGCTTGAGGAAGATGGGCTAATCCTGAACTCGAAAGACGTTCTTCAGGCCGTGTGACTTCAGGAAGTGGGGCAGACTCGAATGACAATTCAGAAGTCCGTTAATTTCCAATATTCCGAAGATCCTTGCCAGGCTTAAAGCGAATGGTTCGGCCTGGTGGGATCCGGACTTCCTTGCCTGTCCTCGGATTGCGACCGATGCCACGCTTCCTGGGCTTCACCTGAAAGACTCCAAAACCGCGTAGTTCGATACGCTCACCTCGTTCCATCGAGACTCGCATCGCTTCGAAGACGGCGTCGACTGCGATCTCAGCCTTAACCTTAGTAATGGATGCGTTTGTCGAAACTTGGTTGACGATGTCGACTTTAATCATGCTTAGCAACTCCTCAAAATCTGTAAGTATCATAAATATATATAGTTACACTGTCAAGTGATCGTGTAACCTAAAACAGACTACTTTCTTAGAAAGATGACCAGCAAACAATCAGGTGGGAACCCCACAGTGGTATTGGTTGGACGACCCAATGTTGGGAAGTCCACATTGTTTAATCGTATCACCGGCAGACGTCAAGCCATTGTTACGGCTAAACCTGGTACCACTCGCGACACTTTAACTCAGAATACCGAGTGGTTAGGGGTTACATTTCGCATTGTGGACTCCGGCGGAGTCTTTGGTGCGAGTGCAGATCCTCTTCAGGCTCAAGTCGTCGAACAGGGAATGCGAGCCATGAAAGCCGCAAACCTTGTATTGTTTGTGGTGGACGGACGGGAAGGCTGTGTCTCAGCGGACGAAGAAGTAGTTCGAAAAGTGCGACCACTCGGGGTACCCGTTGTAATGGTTGTCAACAAGACTGACGATCGCCGTGCCAAGAATCACTGTCTCGAGTTTTACCAGTTCGGATTTGAACCGGTGATTGAAATTTCAGCAGAGCATGGTCAAGGCATCGGCGATCTATTAGATGAAGTTATTAAGGCACTACCACAGCGACGAGGAACTCTTGCGTCCACAAAAACAAACGCCCTTGACGACACAAAAATCGAAGAGGTGGCTGTCGCTGTCATAGGTCGACCGAATGTAGGCAAGTCGTCCCTAGTGAATCGATTACTGCACGAACCGAGGGTTATGGTCAACGCTCAGCCAGGAACAACTCGCGACGCAATCGACGAAGTGCTCCAGTGGCATGGAAAATCTTTTCGCCTAGTGGATACAGCGGGCATTCGACGGGCAGGGCGTGTTGCAAGTGCCGGACAGGTTGAAGCTGTGAGCGTTCTCGTCGCAAAACGTGCCATTAAACGATCTGCGGTCGCACTCTTAATGCTGGATGCAAGCGAAGAGATTGCCGATCAAGATGCAACCATTGCGGGTGAAGCTGCCCAATCGGGGTGTGGAATAGTAATTGTTGCTAATAAATGGGATTTACGAAAATCCACTGATCCTTTAACAGCAAAAACTTACGACGAGTCTGTACGACGAAAGCTCAAGTTTCTTGACTTTGCACCGATCTTGCACATTTCCGCGTTGACTGGTGAACGACTTGCAAAGGTGCTAGAAACCGTTGACCGGATTGCCTCAGCCCGCAGTCAACGAGTTCCAACAGCGGCCGTGAATCGCTTTGTGGAGAAAGTAACACGAGCACACAGCCCGCCAAGTCCAGGGCGGAAGGTAGTTCGAATCTTGTATGCGTCCCAGATCGGAATCGAACCACCCAGTTTCGTCTTTTTTACGAATGTGGCGACAAAATTTCATTTCTCCTATGAGCGCTTTTTGATTAATCAACTCAGAGAGACGTTTGGTTTTGAGGGATCACCGATCAAGATCCATGTGCGGCGACGCCAAAAGTAGCTTTTAGCTGCATGATATACTTCACCATTCGTTCACTGTTCGCCCACGAGAGAATATGAGTACAAGGACGGCAATTATCCCAAAGCGCGCCTCGTATAAGGCATCCGATGTGTGTGAACTCGTTGGCATAGAGCCGTACGTGCTGAGATCCTGGACTGAAGAATTTTCAGAGCTGGGCAAGACGAAATCCAACGGTAACGCTAGAGTGTTCCGATATCGGGATGTTCAGCTGGCCCTTCGACTCAAGCATTT
>DODG01000404.1:1064-7232 GCA_003509065.1 Acidobacteriota bacterium | reverse complement strand
CTCAATAGCACCAGACACGCCGAATCTTGTCATCTGAACACGTCTCGGCACTGCACCCAGAAAATCACTGTAATTAGTGAGTAAATTTCCGCTTCGAACAGCTACTAATTTGGCGAGATCGTTGTCGAATTGGAGGTAATTTTCATCTCCATCTCGCATCTTCACAACAAGCCACTTCGTCCCATACACTCGACCATCCACCGGTTCACTGGAAGAAAGAAGACAACCTGATAGTACACGGCGAAGAACGTCTGGTGCCAGGCGGACACCGATTAATGCATCCAGAATATCCTGGGCAGGCACACCAACAAGAACGCGAGAGTCACGTGGTAATAAAAGCGTACTGTGGGTCGGGGTTGCAGTCAGAATAAATGTCGGTCCACCAAACGGCGCAACTCCTTCAAGGCGCACCGAACCCGGCTGCGCCAAGCCTGCCAACACTCGACTACGAAGTCGATCATGGCCAGCCCGACCGGAAACCGTTAATTCGGCACCTAACGTTTCCACAGCGGCACAACGCGTAGTCGCAGTGAGTATCGTACTTTGATAGTCGGGGTAAAACTTTCCAGGACCAGTCGGCAGGGTCAACGCCTTTGAGGTGCATGCTTGCACGAACAGGAACGCAACGATAATCGCGCCTAACCTCAGACTTCTAAGCTGCAAGTATTCAGATTCGCACATAAGCAAAGTTTTCGTCGCAGTGATTCACCAACCTCATGAGTGGCTAACGGCTCATCCGCTTACGCGCCTCACTGATTTTCTGTGCAATTACAGACGGCTCGATCGATTCAGCATCACCACGCAGCGCGCGTTCCCAAGCTTCGATGGCTTCCTCGTAACGAAGTTGCTCGAATAAGACATCGCCAAAATGGTCCTGTATGACAGAATTATAGATGAGCTGTTCACTGGCTTTTCGTAGGTAGTTTTCTGCTAAATCAAAATCCCGCAACTTAAAATAAGCCCATCCCAAACTATCAAGATATGAACCATTGCTTGGATTAGCGTCTAATGCTCGCTTGATCAACTCTACAGATTCCTGAAGCCGCTCACCACGGTCAGCCAACATATAGCCAAGATAGTTTAGAGTCTGATGATGTACGGGGTTACGAGATAAGACCTCGCGGAAGACCCGTTCCGCATCAGAAAACCGACTTTGTTCTTCAAGAATTGCAGCAAGTTGAAACAAAATGGACGTCTCGGAAGGAAATTTCTTATTCGCCGTCTGAAGTGTTTTTACTGCCTCGTTGATACGACCAGCATCGACGAATATATTCGCAAGCGCCACCTGCGATGAGGGATCAGCCTCATGTTTAGAGATATATGACTGCATCGTTAAAATGCCCTGGGTTATCTGATTGTTGGCTATCAGTGACCGAGCCGCCAGGACAACTAAGCGGAGTTCGTTGGGTTGTTCAGTGCGCACTGCCCGAATAAAAGCTAGAGCCTCTTCAGGGCGATTAGCCTCAAGATATGCCTCAACTGCGTACTCTGCAAATCTTACATTCCTCCGTGCTAACCGACTTGCCTCCACAAACACGTTTATCGCATCGTCCTGCCTATTTAACACACGATAAGACTGGCCGGCTTGAACAAGTAACCGTGCGAGACCAGGCACCCCAGTTTTAACTCTTGCTTGATCGATGGCAGGTTCTATAGCTCGAACAGCATCCTCGTAACGTCCTTGCTGAAACAGAATCTGACTCAATAGGTAGCTGCCTCGAAACTCCTCCGATTCAACCGCAATCAGGCGCCTTGCAGCCTCCTCCGCTTTGTCAAAATTATTCAACCGTCGTTCAGCTTCAGCAAGTAGATAGAGTGCAGCTGCATCGGTTGAGGTCAAATCAGCTATTCTGCCAATGACCTCACGGGCACGCAAGGTGCTCCCTGCGTTAAGTAACGCCATAGCCCACCTTCGCGTTACACGACTATCCTTTGGTCGTCTTCTAGCGAGTCGCTGGTAGAGTTGGGCGGCCTGCTTCCACTGGCCATTATCTTCATAGGCCAAGACCAAAGCATTCACTGTCTGAGTCGATGGAGTGCGTTGCCTAACGACTGTTTCGAGCACTTGTACAGCTTGTTCTCTGTGCCCTAAACTTGCATAAGCATGGGCTAGCAGTCGAGCAGCTTCAGAAAACCCTGGTGACCTCTCAACAACTTGACTGAGAGCTTTAACACCTTTGTCGAAAAAATTATTTTCCACATACAGGCGTCCAAGACTAAACATTACCTGTTCATCATACAAGCGCTCTGACTGCACCATCTCGAGGTGGCGGATGGCACGGTCAACATAGTGCTCGCGTTCGGACGAGTCCCGTTCAGATTGTTGGTCGGCTATTGCAATGAAAAGAAGTCCCAGGATCCGATGTGCGTGGATATTGTCGGACTTGAGGTCGAGCGCGCGCTGGGCTGAAGCAACTGCCTCATCAACGCGATTCTGTCGAGCATATAACTCCGCTAATACTGCATGAATCTCAGCTGAAGCAGGATCAAAGTCACTAGCTTCCTGTAACGTACGGATCGCTGCTACTAGATCACCGTTATCCTCCAACATCAACGCTTGGAGAAATAGGCTGTAAGCAGCCGCTCGATCGACCACCGGTGTTGGAACAACTAGCGGTTGTCCGTCGAGGTCAGTTGTATGTCCTATGGCACCAATCAGAGCAAGCGACAATGCGATAATTACAATCATCGGATTTCGATTCTTCCATAGCGGCTTCTCTGCAGCAAGCCCATCCGGAGACTCATACGAGAAATTCACCTAAGTTCCGTACTGAATCACATATAACTGGTCTGATATAGTCTTTGTAAACAAGCTCTAAGTAAGGAGGCATGGAAATGGCTATTGATCCGGAACTCCTGGAAATACTCGCCTGTCCGAAATGTAAAACCGCGGTCGTACTCGTCGATAATGACAGTGGATTGAAATGTCGCACGTGCCGTCGTGTGTATCCGATTAAGGATGATATCCCTGTAATGCTTATCGACGAAGCACGTATCGAGGACTAGAGAGCAGCAAGGAATAGGGATGACGTGAAGATTCTCTTTATCCGTCTCCGCCTAATAGGTGACGTCATCTTTACAACACCATCTATCCGTGCGGTTAAACGGTGTTTACCAGATGCGCATCTTACCTACGTTGTTGAACGTGAGGCAGCACCAATTTTGTCACGAAATCCACACCTCTCGGACCTGATTGTTGTTGACCGCCCTCAGGGTCTCCAACGATTAACATATGATTTCGCACTCGCAGAAAGCCTTCGAGCAGCACGTTTTGATGCGGTCATCGATTTTCACGGAGGACCACGAAGTAGCTGGTTAACCTGGTGTACCCGTGCTCCACTAAGAATCGGATATAGCGTTCCCTTCCGTAACTGGGCATATACAGATCATGTGCCACGGTCCCGTCGACTTGAAGCGCGTCATTCTGTAGTTAATCAATGGGACCTTTTAGCAGCCCTTGATAAACGATTAGGCGGAAGACCTGATCCTCAGCGTGATTCAGTTGAAATGACTGAAGACCTTGACGTAACGGGTGCAATCAAACATCGCCTAGCCCAGGCAGGTGTTGGCCCTACGAACCAACTCATCGTTATACACGTAAGTGCTGGGAACGTCTTTAGGCAGTGGCCAGCAGATTACTTTGTCCAAACTATTGCGACTCTTGCCAAAACCGACCCCCGGCGCCGATTTGTAATTACATCAGGGCCCTCAGATCGCGGTGCAAAAAATCAGATCGTTGCAGTACTGAGCACTCAAGTTAGACAACTGGTGATGTTAGATGAGGAATTGGATCTCGTGGAATTGCGGTCACTTATCGGTCTGGCTGCATTGTTTATCGGTGGCGATACTGGTCCACTTCACCTAGCAGCTACAACCAGCGTTCCTATCGTGGGTATTTATGGACCAACCTTAGCAGCCCGCTCAGCCCCTTGGCGAGATCCGACATACTCAGTAGAAACTGCCGACATCGGCACATTATCATGTCGGCCATGTAACCAACGGCACTGCGAACCAGGAGATTTTCGTTGTCTAACAAGGCTAGCTCCGTCTATTGTAGTTGCCGCAGCTGAACGAGCTCTGGAACAATGTCGGGTAACTTCATCATGACTCGAACCAACATACTCGAACGGACAGCATTCCTCACATTGCTAGGATTTGTTGCGACACTTCAACTGTCCATTGCAGTGGCCCAAATTTTATTAACCATTACAGGATTGCTCTGGGTGATTCTATATTTCATTCAACGAGATGTTAATAAGCTACCACCCTGGTTCCTACCGCTTGCGCTGTACGCTCTGGCGACCTTGGGATCGGCCGCGTTTTCACTAAATCCTCTTGAAAGCTTCATGGATTCAAAGCAACTCCTCTTATTCCTGATTGTGCCAATTGTCTGCAGACTCGCTCGGGGTGAGCGCGCCTTGACGGTGGCTACCATTATTATTTCTATTGGTGCGGCTAGTGCCATCTGGGGTATTGTGCAGTTCGGCATTCTTGAGTACGACCATCTTGGTCGGAGACCGCATGGGTGGATGAGCCACTACATGACCTATGCTGGACTTCTAATGGTCGTGTCAGTGGTAGCTGCCGCGAGAGTGCTTTTTCACGCCAAGGATCGCACTTGGTCAGCGTTAGTTATTCCGGCCGTACTCGTTGCCATCGCATTAACACTCACACGTAGCGCTTGGGTCGGAACATGTGTGGGACTAAGTTTATTGCTGGTACTGAAGGACTTTCGCTTGCTAGCAGCCCTGCCGGTGCTTGCAGCGCTATTCTTTGGCCTTGCGCCACCGCAAGTAACCGACCGGCTTTATTCGACGTTCGATCTCCAGGACCCCACGAATCGAGACCGTCTAGCCATGGCCAGAACTGGTGTGAGAATGATTCAAGACTACCCTCTTACCGGAGTTGGCCCCAATATGGTACAGGAAGTCTACGTTGACTACCGCGACGCCAACGCGGTCCAAATTACCAATCCGCATCTCCATAATGTGCCAATGCAAATTGCTGCCGAGCGCGGATTACCAGCGTTAGCTCTCTGGCTTTGGTTCGTCCTAAGTGTCGTCGTTAGTTTATTTCGAAAACTGCAAACAACGACGTATAAATCACTGTCAGCGGGTGGACTGGCAGCGCTAGCTTGTATGCTGGCTGCTGGCTTGTTTGAGTATAATTTTGGCGATTCTGAATTCCTTATGATGTTACTCGTAATCATTACACTGCCTTACGTTGCCGACACATCTGAACAAGCGCAAAATCCACTCTAGTCATGCTTAGCAATCAACGGGTGGACGCGATCATTCAACGATTCGAGTCCACCTCAATTATTGTCATTGGTGACATCATGATCGATCAGTTTGTGATCGGCCAAGTGAACCGCATTTCTCCTGAAGCGCCCGTACCCGTTGTTAAGTTTAACCATGAAGAATTTCGACTTGGAGGAGCAGCCAACGTCGCACATAACATTCGCAAACTGGGTGGGCGTGTCAGCTTATTGGGTGTTCTTGGCGCGGATGATGCAGGAACACAATTGTTAGCCGAACTGAAACGTGCCTCTATTGATCCAAGCGGTGTGTTTTCTGAGCGCGAGAGAATAACAACCCGCAAACTACGTGTCGTAACCAGCCGAAACCAACAAGTTGCACGGATTGATTACGAAACTGACAAAGCTCTATCACGAGGCATAGTCAACAAACTGAGTGCACTTCTCAAATCACAAATTGCGACAGCTGATGTCATCGTAGTGTCAGACTATTTAAAAGGACTCCTTACCCAAGAACTCATGGCTGAACTTTTTCTCTCTGCAAAGGATCATGGCGTGCCCGTATTTGTAGATCCCAAGGCACCACATCTTAACTGGTACTCCGGATGTTCTTTGATTACACCAAACCACCACGAAGCTGAAAAGGCGACAGAGATGAGAATCCAAACTGAGGATGAAGCGCGTACTGCTGCCAGCACTCTTCAAACCTCAGTGCCTTGTACGAGCGTGCTTATCACAAGGGGGGAACATGGCATGTGGCTAACTGATGGATCGCTGCCTGGAGCTGACCGTGTAGAAACAGCACTTCCCACCACAGCTCGGGAAGTCTCGGACGTCACTGGTGCTGGCGATACCGTGATTGCGATGATGGCACTTAGCGTAGCCGCAGGCGCCAACCTATCAGAAGCAGC
>DODG01000404.1:0-740 GCA_003509065.1 Acidobacteriota bacterium | reverse complement strand
GAACTAGCTAATCATGCGGCTGGCATCGTTGTAGGTCGTTTCGGAGCAAGTACTGTGACGACCAAGGAACTGCTAGGAGCCTTCGCCTAACACGAACGCGGAATTTTTTGGCTGTATCAACTTCGTTCTAAGGATAGCCCTAAGACTCTTAGTGTCGAAAGTGTCGACGGCCAGTGAATACCATGGCGAGACCATGTTCATCAGCCGCGCTAATTACCTCGGCATCCCGTACTGACCCACCAGGTTGCACCACCGCCGTCGCACCCGCAGTTGCAAGAGCGTCGAGACCATCACGAAACGGAAAAAAAGCATCAGATGCTGCGACTGTACCGGTCAAACTAGTTGGGGCCTTTAGGGTCGCGACCTTAACAGCGTCGATCCGACTCATCTGACCCGCACCAATTGCGACAGTACGGTCTCCACGTGTGAATATAACGGCATTCGATTTGACATGGGCACAGACGCACCAGGCAAACTGTAAAGCTGTCCATTCCTCTGGTCGAGGAGCCCGCTTAGTTACAACTCGCAAATCAGGAATAGCAGCCGATTCACCCCATACACTTCTGGCTTCCCTGACTTCGTCACGATGTTGAACAATCCAGCCGCCCAAAATCGATCGAGCATCGGCTTGAGCAATGGGATTGTTATTTAGCAGCGCCATGTCAAATGTGAGAACTCGCAAAGATTTCTTTTCTGCCAAGACAGCCTTTGCCGCATCGGTAATGCTAGGTGCCACAACC
>DODG01000035.1:3024-3926 GCA_003509065.1 Acidobacteriota bacterium | reverse complement strand
CAATAAGATGTTCGACAGTGGCGATCCATCCATCGTGCTACCTTAACTGTTCACAAATCGGCGTGTGGCTCCCACCTACACACGCGACTGGTACTCGCTTGTTTCAGTATTCACCCTAATCTTGTCGCCCACATTAATAAAAGATGGAACTTGAACGACGAGACCAGTTTCAAGTGTCGCAGGCTTGATCTGGGCACTGGCTGTTGCACCCTTGATGGCAGGTGGTGTGTCTTGAACTATTAAATCCACGGTCTGAGACAGTTCGACACCAATTGGTTCATCTTCGTAGAACGCAACACGAATGACTGCTTCTGGCACCAAATAATTAACCGAATCACCCAGGGTATCGCTTGTCATTTGCGTCTGCTCGAACGTTGCCGTATCCATAAAGTGATACACGTCTCCATCTGAGTACAGATACTGCATTTCATGTTCGTCAAGTATCGCCCGCTCAACATGATCTTCTGACCGAAATTTATGGTCGACCAACGTAGCCGATCGAATATTCCTGAGACGTGATTGGACGAACCCGTGCCCTTTCCCAGGCGTTAAGTGCATCAAATTTAATACCCGAAATAAATCTTGGCCCCGCTTGATCAACATCCCCTTGCGAAGCCGAGTTGCTTGAATGGAGTTCATCGCCCTCTTTCCTTTGTGCTAACAATAATTACCAGTGCAAGTTACAGATCGTAGCATAATGATTTTCGGCACGGCAAAACGAAAATAATCCTTGTTCGTAAACAGGTTTTCAGATTTCGTCGTATGCTTGTAGGAATGCTTCATGGAGGATGCTCATGTTGAAACGTTTATTTGTACCATTACTTCTATTCGTCTGCGGATTACTAGCCGGCCTTGTTTTAACGGGACGACTTCGCTACGCCGAGGAAACGACAGCAGAAACC
>DODG01000035.1:1081-2645 GCA_003509065.1 Acidobacteriota bacterium | reverse complement strand
CCAGACTTCACGGGTATTGCTGCGGCGCGCATCGAGAGCGTGGTTAATATTTCGTCACAGACCCTTGAGCCGCGCCAAATGTCACCGTTCGGTGGCGATCCATTTTTCCAATATTTTTTTGGTGACGAACCAGATTTATTCGGTTGGGACCGTCAAGAGAGTCTGGGTTCTGGAGTCATTGTCTCTCAAAACGGCTACATCCTCACAAACAACCACGTCGTCGGTAACCCTGACGCCGAGGTAACAGTCACACTCGTCGACAAGCGAGAATACGTAGCCGAAGTGATTGGGGTCGACCAGTGGACAGATCTCGCACTGCTAAAAATCAACGAAGAGACCCTGCAACCTGCTCCTTGGGGTAACTCTTCAGGCTTGAAAGTTGCCGAATGGGTTCTTGCCATTGGAAATCCATTTCAACTGAATCAGACAGTCACGTTGGGTATCGTGAGCGCTGTCGGTCGAGCGAATCTCGGGATTGCAACTTATGAGGATTTTATCCAAACCGACGCCGCAATCAATCAAGGTAACTCAGGTGGCGCACTCATTAACGGTCGCGGTGAACTGGTGGGTATTAACACTGCAATCTATAGTCAGAGTGGCGGTGACCAGGGTGTCGGTTTCGCGGTGCCCAGCAACCTAGCACGTCGTGTCATGAAAGATTTCATCGAATTCGGTGAGGTACGGCGTGGGTCCATCGGGTACATCGAAATCGCGCCATTGACAAACCGGCTGGCTGCACAATTGGGTGTCCCAGATGGTCGCGGCGCTCTTATCCAGCGAATGCGACGAGATTCGGCAGCCTACGATGCTGGATTACGGCCGGGTGACGTGGTCACAATTTTTGAAGACACCTCCGTCGAGGATGCATCACATCTACTCCGCCTGCTTGCCGACGCGAATATCGGTAAGACCGTTACCCTCGGTGTCATTCGGGATGGCGATTCATTTGAGATCGAGGTGCAAATTGCTCTGGGGCAGCAGGGTGGCCGCTGATAGTCACACCCGTCATAGGCTTTGAAACCGCGACTTGGTCCAGTGCGAAGCATCGCCAATTCCGATCAGTGCCCACTCGAATCCCAACACGTCCACTCCAACCAATAGTTTCAAAACGACTCATGCCAGATTCAACGTGGAGCTGAGCTCCACACAGGTTGAGTCCGTTTTGACGCAAATCGATACCTAGTGCACGCGTCAAATTTCCAGGCCCACGACATAACTCATGCTCGGCCAACCGTGTCCGACTGTTGCGTGCGCGTTGCCGACGTCGCTGCATCTCTGGAATGCCTTCAAGTGGAACTAAGGCCCGAATCAAGACAGCAGCTGGTACTCCCCTAGGTTCGGTAACCACATTAAGCAAATGATGAATCCCATAGTTGAGATAGATGTAAGCGTAGCCTGGTGTTCCGTACATTAGCTTGTTCCGTTTAGTCAACCCGGAGGACGCGTGACAGGCTGGGTCGTCCTCGCCAATGTAGGCTTCCGTTTCGACGATGGTTCCAGACATTTTCCCTGCACGAGTGACGTGGACCAGTACGCACCCGATCAGCGAACGGGCAACGTCCAG
>DODG01000035.1:0-705 GCA_003509065.1 Acidobacteriota bacterium | reverse complement strand
AGACTCAGTGCTTACCTCAACCCCACGTCAACTATCGTCCGTTCCAGTCGCATAGGCATGAGAACGTCCCTTCGCAAGCACCTCACGAAGGTACCGACCCGTATGTGAATGCTCGACTTTCGCGAGAGCTTCCGGCGGTCCAGCGGCCACAACCTGTCCACCTGCCAGACCCCCTTCAGGTCCAAGATCGATAATCCAGTCAGCCATCTTAATCACATCGAGATTATGCTCGATGACTAATAAGGTATGGCCAGCCTGCAAAAGTTTCCGAAATGCTGTGAGTAACTTTGCAATGTCATCAAAATGCAAGCCAGTTGTAGGTTCATCGAGAATATACAGAGTACGGTCACTCCCATGTGCAGATAATCGTGATGCAATCTTAATGCGCTGCGCTTCCCCACCCGAGAGCGTCGTCGCTAACTGCCCCAGCCTGAGATACCCCAGACCAATCTCGTCGAGGACCTGCAATCGACGCAGAACTTTTTGAGAAGTATTAAAGAAGAGAAGTCCCTCCCGCACTGTCATATTTAGGATTTGGTCCACATTACGTCCGCGGTATTTCACTTCGAGCACCTGAGGCTTATACCGCGCACCGTTGCACTGATCGCATGGTACAAACACGTCGGCAAGGAACTGCATCTCTACACGGACTACCCCCTGGCCCTCACAAGTATCACACCGCCCACCTGGCACATTAAATGAAAA
>DODG01000326.1 GCA_003509065.1 Acidobacteriota bacterium | reverse complement strand
AATAGTCCGAGTTCTTTCCCGAGCTTACGATGATCGCGTTTCTTGGCTTCTTCGAGGCGTTCAAGATGCAACTTTAATTCAGCATCCTTCAAAAACGCCGTGCCGTAAACTCGTTGCATCGGCTGATTAGTAGCGTCTCCCTTCCAGTACGCATTAGAAGTAGAGAGCAGTTTGAATGTTTTTAGATTTCGGGTTGATGGCACGTGAGGCCCGGTACAAAAATCGATAAATACATCTTTAATCGTGTAGCAGGAGACGACCGGTCCACCTTTTTCTTCGACGAGTTGCACTTTGAGAGGCTCACCACGTTCGGCAAAAAAAGACTTGGCGTCTTCCTTTGAAAACATTTTCCGCTCATATTGCAGGTCTTGACTTGCCAACTCACGCATTTTTTTTTCAATAACTTGCAAGTCCTCGGTTACGAAAGGGCGCTCGACAACAAAGTCATAGAAAAAACCGTCGTTAGTGGCTGGACCGATACCACACTGTGTACCTGGGAATAGAGCGGTGACTGCCGCTGCGAGAAGATGAGCCGTGCTATGTCGGCAGAGTGCCAGTGCTTCTTCGCTGTCTTTCGTGACTAACCGAAGTGTGATGTTAGTTTCAACTGGATAAGAAAGGTCGACTAGCTCGTCGTTCACTACTGCCGCCAGTGCCGACTTCGCTAGTCTGGGCGAAATGGTGTTCGCGATATCGCGCACGACGGCTCCGGTAGGCACGTTACGATGTGAGCCGTCCGGAAGAGTGACGGTTACCTGTTCCATGTGATGACGAATTAGTTACGGCGACTGGCTAACGAGCAGCGCACTAATTTCCGTGACTCGCGCAAGATCCTTTCTCACAGGCCACACGACCCCACGCCTTGCCGCGAACTGTGTTCTAAGATCGTGGTAGGCACGAGCGGACTCGAACCGCTGACCTCCTGCATGTCAAGCAGGCGCTCTAACCAACTGAGCTACGCGCCTATATCTTGAGAACAATGGTCCTGCGGAAACGCCAAGTATAACAATCCGTTCAGGTGAGAGTCAATGAGACGCTGGTTAGGAAGCAGGTCCATTTTCCAAGTAATCGAGAGCTTTTGCGAGTCCTTGATCGTCGTCCTGAGGGTTGCTACCGAATTCAACGAACGGTTCTTCGGCGATGATAGTCGGTTCAAGTCCATGGCCATGTATTGGTTCTCCGTCTGGTGTTAGGTAATGAGTCCATGACAGCCAAAGGCCACTTCCATCCGGTAATTTTACGAGTCGTTGATCTGCTGCTTGACCCTGACTCTGTGTGCCTATAAGAGTCGCACGTTGGTTGGTCGCGAGTGCTGCTGCAAATAATTCGGCTGGGCCAGATGTACCGCTGTTGATTAAGATAACGAGGCGGAGAGTCAGATATTTGCCATCCTTATCAACACTAATAACTTCACGAGATTCACCACGAGATTCTCGGATACTAATTATGCCAGCTGGCACAAAAAGTTCAGCGAAATCGTATCCCGTTTTAAGAGCACCCTCGGCCGTTTCCCGGAGGTCGATTATTAGATTCTCAGTGCCACTCATCATCAAGGTATCTATTGTTGATGCAACCTCACTCGGATTGATCTGTTCGAAAGTGGGTATACGAAGATACCCGACTCTTGGTGATACCATTTTCGTCAACAACTCTGGAGCTTCAGCAATTGTGAAGGTGAGTTCCACAGTATGTGGTTCCATGGCATTACCACGTAAGATGGTCAGTGACACCTTCGACCTCGGCTCACCTCTCAGAAGGCGCGTAGCGGAGAGTAGACTTATGTTACGCGTGGACTCTCCATTGATGTTACGTATGTAGTCTCCTGGCATTAAGCCGGCTATTTCACCAGGCGAGCCATTCCTCGCCGCAACAACACGGGGGTAGTATTCTTTTGTGAGTGTTAAGCCAGTTTGACCGTCTAAAAGTGGAATGCCTTGTTCGAAAAGCATCACTTCCTGCCTCGTTAGATAAGAGCTCTTCCCGTCGAGGCCAGCTGATAAACCTCTCATGGCTCCTTGCATTAATTCGTCGTACTCAACAACCTCAACGTAATTCTCTGCAATCAGTGTCACGACATCTTCAAAGATTTGCAGATGGCGATAGACGTCTTCCTGTGCGAGTGTGTTCCTGAGATAACCACCAAGTAACGCGAAGGTCAGGATGGGCACTGATACGAACAGAACGACGAGGCGAGAGTTTCGAGTCAAGGTTGTTCACATTCTACCGGATTATTGATGCTATGGTCGAACCAGAGGTCAATGATTAAGCGTTTATCATTAACATTAAATGTTCTGACTTGGCTAGACAGGATCGACTACGACCGTTACGCTATCGAGGTGAGATCACTTGGCTTGGATTATGGCAATCGGCGAATCGGGCTTGCGCTAAGTGATTCTTCCGGAACACTCGCGCGTCCTTGGAAGGTCCTTGAGCAAAAACATTCGCCGAATAATGAGGCTATTGACCAGGTGCTAAAGAGCGTTCGCCAATTGCAATCTGAAGAAGATGGTCTCGGTTGCGTTGTGGTTGGCCTCCCGACGCACCTTGACGGCACACCAAGCGAACAAACTGTTCAGGTACAGGCATTTGTTGACGCGTTACGTAAACGGACAGAGCTTCCGGTAACTTTTCAAGATGAACGCTTGAGCAGTTACGAAGCCGAAAGACTTCTTGCGATACGTGAAACCGACTGGCGCAAGCGTAAATCTCGCTTGGATGCTGCAGCGGCCACTGTAATTCTTCAGGATTATCTCGATACCACGAAAGTGTAGTAATGGTTGAGATTTTTACCGGTCGACGGTTCTGGGTTTGGCTCACTGTCTTTGGTTTCATAGGGTTCTGTGCTTTTTCTGGATTACGCATCTATTCGCAATTTACCGAGTCTTATCGTGGTTACGTAGCTGAGGAGCGGTTTGTTGATATAACACCTGGATCAGATGCTGTTACGATCGCTCGTCAACTCATTGCGGCTGATATCGTCCGTGATCGATGGGTTTTTCGCTATGCGGCTTGGAAGACCCAGAGTGCCAGTCACTTACAGGCTGGAGAGTACAAATTTGACTCTCCGATGACAGCTGTTCAAGTTCTCGAAAAGATTATGCAGGGTCGCGTACACCTGCGCACAATCACTTTTCCGGAAGGGTTAACCTTGGCACAAATGGCTGAAATTTTTGGTGCCAGTGACTTTGGAACACGGGAGGAATTTTATGCTTCGGTGCAAAATACTGAACTCGTTGCCCATTTTGACAAAGAAGCAACCGATCTTGAGGGATACCTTTTCCCGGACACCTATGCCTTGCCCCGTAATGCTACGGCCAATCATCTGGTGGCAGCCATGGTGGCGAGTTTTGAAAAGAAATTCGATGATGAATTACGACGTGAAAGTCAGGTAAGAGATTTCACTCTGAGAGAGGTGGTCACCTTAGCATCTATCATAGAGCGCGAGACGGCGCGGGCAGATGAACGGACTGTGGTGTCTGGGGTATTCACGAATCGCCTCGAACTCGGTATGTTGCTGCAATCTGATCCAACCGTAATCTATGCTCTGCAACTAGCTGGCCTTTATGAGAACAACCTGACACGAGCGAACTTACGATTTGATTCTCCTTATAACACTTACCTGTACGCGGGATTACCCCCAGGTCCCATCGCTTCGCCTGGCTTAGGAGCGTTGAAGGCAGCTGTTCAACCAGACGATGTTCAGTATCTGTACTTTGTGAGCCGCAACGATGGCTCGCATGTGTTCGCCACATCACTAAGGGAACACAATCGGAATGTGCGTGAATTTCAGGTTCGTTATTTTCAACAACGTCGGAGTTCAGGAAAATAGCTTGCGCCGAGTCGGCCAAGTGTTCCAAGTGAAGCAGTGAACAATCCTAGCGTTCTGCCCACTTCAGTTTTTCCCTGAGTACCGCGAAATAGTTTCGTGTGGGGGCCCGAAATAGTTTGAGTGATCCCGAAGCAGCGGAGACACAGACAATATCATCGCATTGCAATTTCACTCCGAACTGACCATCGAAGGTGGTCACGACTTCGTCATTATCACAACCGAAAACTGGCTGGACGCGAACTTCGGAGGCTTTTGGTAAAACGATTGGACGATTGGTTAAGGTGTGTGGAGCGATCGGTGTGAGAATCAATGCCTCGACGAGCGGATGGACGATCGGTCCGCCAACAGCAAGGTTGTAGGCTGTTGATCCGGTTGGACTCGCGACAATGAGACCATCAGCCTTAAAGTTGGCTACAAATTGCGAACCTACTGATACTGCCAGGTCCATAATCGGCGAACTTGCGCCACGCATGACCGTCACCTCATTTAAGACGAGTCGTTCAACCACGGTCTGTTTGTTACGCTTAACAACCGCACGGAGCATGTGACGTTGGTCAACTTTCGCAGTGCCATTCAGGGCTAATTCTAGGGATGGATAAAGTTCGTCAAGGGTGATTTCTGTAAGGAAACCCAGTCCACCGAAATTGACGGCAAGCATAGGGATATTGGCGCCAGTTTCAGCAATCCGACCCGCCATACTGAGTAGCGTTCCATCGCCACCGAGTACTAACACCATGTCAACATCAGAAGGTAGGTCGTCACGATCGAGAGTCTTAACATCCAGACCTGCTAGTGCCGCTGTGGAAGTTTCGAAGACGGGTGTGACATTATGTGCTGTCAACCAAGTCTGGAGATCAGTTAAAAGGCCAGCGGCTTCATCCAGTTGAGACTTTGCGACAATGCCTACGCGGCGGATGGGCTTTTGTGCACTAGTTTCGGACTGCTTCATGTTGGCTCGCTGTCTGCGTCAATGTCTTCGGCACGCTTAAAGTGCAGGAAGAACTCTCGATTTCCTTCCGCTCCTGTTATTGGCGATTCGACTGTGTTCACTCTTGATAATCCTAACCGATCTCCTGCCGATACTACCTGTTCGATCACTCTCGCGTGAACCGTAGGGTCTCGAACAATCCCTCCTCGGCCAATCTCTGCCCGTCCAGCCTCAAACTGGGGTTTTACCAGTGCAACTAGATCCGCTCTATGATTCATACGTGAAGGGAGGCCCGGTAAAATTAGGGTTAGCGAAATGAACGAGACGTCGATACTCACGAAGTCGAATCGTGATAGGTCGTCGGGCAGTGGCGCATGTTCGAGTGCGCGGGCATTAACGCGCTCCAGCACAACAACTCGTGGATTCTTACGAAGCTCCCAGTCAAGTTGTCCATGACCGACATCGAGGGCCACGACCTGTCGAGCTCCGCAACGTAGTAAAACATCAGTGAATCCACCAGTGGAAGCTCCAATGTCAAGCGCATCACGGCCTGCAACATCAATCGAGAATTTTTGTAGGGCATGTTTCAGCTTGATGCCCCCACGTCCAACGTAGGGATGGTCGGGTTCGACGAGAGTGAGCTCAGTTTCCGGAGAGACGAGTGTACCTGGTTTAGAAGGGGAAGACTGATCCACAAGACGCACTTTTCCGCCTAAGATTAAAGCCCGAGCTCGCTCACGGGAGTGGGCGAGGTGCCGCTCGACGAGCAATGTGTCGAGTCGGACTTTTTTCATGCGCTATTCCTCAAGTCACGAAATCACGTAAGGACTATCAATTATCTTGATCGGTCTAACTGAGAACTTGTCAGTTGGATCTTGTAACGACCCAAGTGGCAATGTCCGGGAGGTACCCTTTAAGATCAGCATTTCGAAGCACTTCGTGAGCTCGTTCCACTGATTCGTTCGCGAGTCGACGTGACTCAGCTACACCATAGAGTGACGGATAGGTTGTCTTACCCGCTGAAGCATCCTTTCCCACTGTTTTACCCAGCACCTCAACCGCACCTTCAACATCGAGAATATCATCTACAATCTGAAATGCGAGTCCAAGATGTGTGGCGTACTGATCAACTGTATCGGTAAGTGAGTCAGTTGCTCCGGCCATGGTGGAACCTGCTACTGCTGCCGCACGAATGAGTGCGCCGGTCTTGCGCGCATGCATACTGCGCAACTGATTGCTATCGAGTGGAATTGAGTCTGTCGACTGAGGAGTAATGCCGCTGGCCTCCAGATCGAGTGCTTGCCCACCGACCATTCCCACAGCACCAGCCGCTTCTGCAATAATGCGTATCGTTTTGAGCTGACGACTTATTAAGGAACGATCAGCCTTGACTAATTCGTTCGTCAATAGATGAAACGCCTGTGTTAGGAGGCCGTCACCGGCAAGGATTGCGAGACCTTCGCCATAGGCCATATGTGTAGTTGCTCGGCCACGGCGTAATGTATCGTTGTCCATTGCGGGAAGATCGTCGTGCACTAGCGAGTACGTATGGATAAGTTCGATCGCACAAGCTGTCGGCATAACGGACGCCCGAGAAGATGCGGTATCCTGCACCTCGTCGATCGCATCCGCGGTCATTAAAGTGAGCACGGGACGAAATCGTTTTCCGCCAGCGAGCACGCTGTATCGCATAGCCTCGGCAAGCACTTCTGGGCACGTCTCAGCGGTTGGAAGAAAGCGTTCAAGTGCTTCATCCACTTCAGCTCGACAAGTTTGTAGGTAGGTCGCGAGTTTCGGAGTATGAGTCAACGTTTGTTCTCAGGATCGAGATGGCCTTCGTCGGCAAAAGCAAGATCGTCAGGAGCTGGCTTGAGCTCCCCACGTTCGTCGAGCACCTCAATACGACGCTCGGCTTCTTCTAGCCGCTTGTGGCAGAAGCGAGATAACGAAACCCCGCGCTCGAAGAATTCGAGCGATTTTTCCAATGACAGGTCACCTGTCTCAAGCTTCTTCACGATAGTCTCGAGTTCCTTGATGGCCGACTCGAAATCCTTAATTTTAGTTGTCATTATTTCGTGTCCTTCACTACACAGCCCAGCTCACCTCGATGGAGCGTAATCCGTACTGAGTCTCCAGGCGTTATTTTGTTAGAGTTGGTTAGAACGGACAAGCGTTTGGCATCCCAGCAAACCGCGTAACCACGAGCTAAGACTGCCAG
>DODG01000055.1 GCA_003509065.1 Acidobacteriota bacterium | reverse complement strand
AAGCATTGCAGCTTCAGCTTCTATGCCACCGACTCCCCAACCGACCACTCCAAGCCCGTTGACCATTGTTGTGTGCGAATCCGTCCCGACAAGAGTGTCAGGATATGCGACATTCACGCCCTCAACTTTGTTTAAACACACGACGTGCGCTAAGTATTCAAGATTGACCTGATGCACAATACCTGTATCTGGCGGTACGACGGAGAAATTTTCAAAGGCATTCTGCCCCCACCGTAAGAATGCATATCTTTCTCTGTTTCGAGAAAATTCTAGTTCTGCATTCAGTTGAAAGGCTTCAGGTTTTCCGTAGTGATCAACCTGCACGGAGTGATCGATGACAAGATCTACCGGCTGTCTCGGGTTAACTCGTGCCGGATCTCCACCTAAACGCGCAACCCCATCCCGCATCGCAGCCAAGTCCACCACAGCCGGGACACCAGTAAAGTCCTGCAGCAAAATCCGAGCTGGCGTAAACGCAATTTCCTGTTGACGACCGGCGCGAACATCCCAGTCAGCGAGGGTAACTATATCTTCTCGAGTCACCGCCCGGCCATCTTCACACCGTAACAAATTCTCCAGGAGAATCTTGAGTGCATAGGGAAGACGATCGACGGAGCCAATGCCCGAATCTTCAAGCGCACGCAAGCTATAAAATTCGACCGTATCCCCATCGACGGTCATCTTAGAACGTGTATTCAAAACATTGTTCGTCAAGAAAACTCCTCATTACGCTCGCCTGTGTTGTCAATGGTCAAGAGGCAGATAGGCAACTGCTGCATAAAGGTATACCGTCTCACTTCGAGAATACCATCTTCGTGCAGATATCGAAGCCCTTCGCTCTCAATCCCACGCAAACAGAAAAGGCACCTTCAACGAAAGAGTATGCACGATGGAGTATCGCTAAGCAGAAGTCGCAACATTAGAGTTCTTACCAGATGCGATAGCCAGCACTAACTCGGCGGCGCGTTGACTAGCTCCGCCAGAGCCCAGCTTTGTATTCACATGCTGAAGTGCACTACAAATCAGTTGATTACGAGCAGGATCCGTCAACATACCTACTGCTTCGTCCGCTACTGCCTCTGGTGTCAGTTGTTCTTGAATCAGTTCAGGCACAATGGACTTCCCAGCCACAAGGTTAACCATTCCGTAGTGGTCCACATGTACGAAACGTTTACCTAGCCAGTAAGTCAATGGTGACACACGATAAACAATTACCATCGGTCGTCCATGAATCGCTGCTTGGATTGTCGCCGTACCAGAAGCAGTCACAACGACATTCGATGCAGCAAGAATGTCGTCGGTCCGACCTTCAATGAACCTTAAAGGGCACTTAGTAGCTTCATGGGAATCAAACAATGAGGAATCCAAGTTCGGCGCACGCGCTACCAACGCTTGTAAGTTTGGGACTTGTTCTGCAATGAGTGAAGTGGCTTTCAAGATTACCGGTAAAATCGCGGCCACTTCATTCGGGCGACTTCCTGGCAATAATGCCAGCGTGGGGACTAGCGGATCTAGGTTGTGCTCTATCAAAAATTCCTCGCGGGATTGCCGGGCGCGAGCAAGCTCGACGAGCGGATGGCCGACATAAGTTACCGGTATGTCTGCTTCACGATATAACGCTTCCTCAAACGGAAAAATCACTAACATATGATCCACAAGGCTTCGCAGTGTTTTGATTCGTCCAGGACGCCAAGCCCAAATCTGTGGACTAATGTAATAAACGACTGGAATATTAAGACGACGAAGGGCTTTCGCTAATCGAAAATTGAAGTCCGGAAAATCAATCGCGACGAACACATCCGGTCTTTTCTCCCGTGCAGCTCTAACCAAACGTTGGTACATCGCGAAAGACCGCGGCAAAACAGAGACGGCCTCCGCCAATCCAGTGACTGCTAATCCTTGGTACTCCCCAAGGAGGTGGCCAGCAGCAGCTCGGAGATGTTCCCCACCCAGACCAAATATCTCCACATCTGGCGAGAGTCGAGTCAATGCACGGGCGAGTGCGCCAGCATACAGATCGCCAGACGCTTCGCCGCAGGAAATCATTACTTGACGCATTTATTTGCTTAATCAGTGATAGGTACCAAACTCCGTGAACGCAATTACCGAACAGGAGAGACTATTAACGCTGTTCGGCTGGTTTCGTAAACAATTCTTGAGACAACGTCTCGTTGAAAGATAATTTGGTCAACTGCCGTTCTAACACTGAAAATCCATTGCGCCTGACGATAGAGCGAAAAGCCACAAGGACGCCATCAACATCTCGGTAATCCGAGTAGAGTTCTTCGGTTTCCTGCATGCCGTCTTCACCTTCTGTCCGGTACGTTTGCCGAATAACCATGCCAGTCTTAGGATCGAGATAGATATTGACTGGAGCAATATCTTCTGAGGAAATTTCCACTGCGAGAGGTTCAGGTGAATCGCTATTTGCACTGGTAGTTAGACGAACGTCGAGTTCACCAGATGCTGCGCGTAACAGTAGGGGGATCAGATCACGACGCAAGCTCGCCTGAAAATCGTTCCGAAGCGATTGTGGAGCTTCGCGCACGCCTTCGACGCTCTGGAGCCAAGCATCACCAGAGTTATACGCCTGAATAACTTGACCGGTCGGCAAGTCGGACTCCACACGAAATTGTTCTGGATAAGCAAGGTACATAACCGTTCCAGCGTCAACTGGACCGGTGGGTGTAAACATAGTCATAGTGCCAAATGCTGTCACGGTTTGTACAGACTTTAGCCGATCAATACCACCTTTAACCTGAATCGCTCGATCAACAATCGAGAGTGCGTATTCCTGTTGACTCCCAGGAAACTCTAGGACGTCACTCGTTTGTTCAATCGAACCATTACGAATCAACGAAGCAGTCATTAGATCGAGTTCACTAAGTGCAACTCTTTCGAAGACCTGTAATCCAATATTTGGTAAATCGTCCACAAACGTATCAGCGTCTCCAACTAACACCATTGAGAGTCGATCAGGCATTAAGTAGTCACGCGCCACCCGCTGAATATCATCGACGGTAACGACATTCACTCGCTCTTGGTATGTACTAAGCTCACTCAGATCTAACTCGTAGAATAGGTTGTCAAGCACTCGCGTCGCGATCGCATTCGGCGTTTCGATCTGGAGAGGAAAACTTCCAGAGAGATAGTTTTGGGCTTCCCCCAATTCTCGAGGATCTACTCGCTGTTGCTGTAATCGCCAAAATTCCTCAATGATCAATCTCACAACTTCCGCTGTGGCTTCTGATCGTGTGTTTGTTTCTGCCTGGAAATCACCACCGTACCGCCATGCGTGCATGTTGGCTTCCGCGCCATAGGTCAAGCTTCGTTCGGATCGGAGGATGCGGTGCAACCGATTACTACCTTCCCCACCAAGGATTCGAGTGGCCAAATCGAGTGCAATGTAATCACTATTCTGCCGTGGCACTCCCAAGTGCCCGACGCGAATCTCCGTCTGAACGGCACCAGGTCGATCAACGACGATAAGGCGTCTTTTTGGCAACACGGAGTCTGGCAAAATTAATTCGGGAATCTCCTTACTCTCCCAGTCACCAAACACACGTGCTGCACCATCAAACGCCTCGTCCGCAGTGAGATCGCCCACTATTGCTAGCAGACTTGTGTTAGGCGCGTAATAAGTTTCGTGAAACGCGAGAAGGTCATCACGGCTGATGCTTGCCAGAGACTCTGGTGTACCGGACGATAGTTGTCCATAAGGATGTAACCCATAAACCAGACGGGCAAACACTGTATTGGCAATATAGCTCGGATCATCAAGAGCCACCTGCAATCCCGAGAGGATTTGTTGTCTCTGCCGGCTAATTTCTGCGGCGGAAAAGGCTGGGTTCCTAGCAATGTCCGCGAGTAAATCCAACGCCAACTCAAAACTGTCCTTCATCACAACGACGTTAACAAAACTGAGATCAGCTCCAGCACCAACACCGATCGCACCTCCAACCGTATCAATCGTTTCGGCAATCTCCTTTGCGTTACGAGTCGTCGTACCTTGATCTAAAAGAGTTGCAAGAAGTTGAGCCACTCCGAGCTGTTCGACTGAATCATGCGCACTCCCAGCACCGATCAGTAAGCGCATACTTACAATCGGTTGTTCGTGCTGGAGGACAGCGATGACCTGTAAGCCATTCTTGAGGGTTCGCACCTCGTAGGCCGGGAACTGCAATTCCTTCTTGGTCAAAGGCGCTGGTGGTTTTTGAATCGGCCAGTCGACCGTTGCCGTTTGCGCACGGACTAAACCGGCCGTGGGTAATCCCGTTACGATAGTGAGGAGAACGACAATTAGTCGGCAAGCAATTCTCATGGCAACTGTTCTATTTCCTACTCCTTTGGCGCAATGTTCAGAATCAAGCGATTCTCTGGTGTGAAATAGGTCCGTGCAACACGTTGAAGGTCTTGAATTGTGATCTGCATGAAGATCTCAAACTCCCCATCAGCAGTCGTCAAGTCTTCATGAATGACCGCAGCATGTGCCAAATGACTTGCTTTTTGTTGATTCGACGTACGGCCGATGATGTAATCCCGAGCAAATTGGTTCTTGGCGCGTTGTAGTTCTCGTGGTTCCACTAACTCATCTTGAAGACGTTCAAGCTCATCGACTAGCGCCTGTTCGGCTTCAATCGGGTTCCGACCAGGTTGAACAATAGCCACAGCATAAAACAAGTTCGGATCTTCAATGATATCGCCCTGTCCGAAGGCGGTCAGGGCAAGCTGTTCCTCGTAGACCAGTCGTCGATAAATACGCGAACTTTGGCCATCAGATAAAATCTTGCTCGCCACGTGTAGTGGATATGAATCTGGGTGACCATCATGGGGAATCCGATGGGCGATCACCACGACTGGCAAAGGCCAGTCCTCTTGAATTGTCAGGCGTCGTTCGCCCTGCCATGGCGGCTCCTCAGGAATATTCACAGCTATCTCATGTTCAGCTGCTGGCACCGGCCCAAAATACTTGGTTACAAGTTCTAGGGCTTGCGCAGACTCAAAATCTCCAACTAACACTAATGTCGCGTTATTTGGAACGTAAAAAGTTTTGAAAAACTGTTGCACGTCGGCGACTGACGCCTTCTCAAGATCAGCCATATATCCGATCGTTGGGTGTTTGTACGGATGCACTTGATAGGCATTGTCGTAGATGATTTCCGATAAGCGTCCAAATGGTTGGTTCTCAATCCGCATTCGTCGCTCTTCCTTCACAACTTCGCGTTCACTGTTGAGCGTCGCCTCTTCGATCCGGAGCGACGCCATGCGATCTGCTTCGATCCACAACACAGTCGGAAGATAGTGAGCGGGAACAGTTTCCCAAAAAACCGTTACATCCTCAGTGGTATAAGCATTGACCATGCCACCAACACTCGTGACCATCGAAACATGTTGTTCAGGCAAAAGATTTTTCGAACCCTGAAACATCAAGTGTTCGAACAGATGTGCAAATCCAGTTAAGCCGGGTTTCTCATTTTTTGAGCCGACGTGATACCACAGCTCTAAGTGAACAATCGGAGTTGAATGGTCTTCTGACAGAATGACGGTTAATCCGTTCTGAAGTGTTGCAACTTGGTATTCCAACTTCGGCGGCTGATTCAATGCATCGAGGTTGCTTCCGCCAAGAGAGCACGCAAGCACTAGAACGACCGCTAGTAATTGAGGGCGTATCATAAATATTAGGTTCGATTATGACACACGAGATCAGGTGTAATGGCTAAACTAATTGATTAGTCCAAGGACAGTAAACGGAACCCAAAGAGGACCCAAGTTCGTGTTTCTCTGCGAATAGCATCAGCATCTATGCGCCGTTCGAGGGCAGTAAATAATTCCAGCGCCAGACCATCACCCGTAAACCGCACACCGCTCTCAAGCCGACCCCCGAACAGTCTCTGGCGTCCAAATATACTGCCATCGACCCCCACGCTGACCGCCTCACCATTTACAAGTAATGCTGTGCGGTCCGTGAGCTGGAATCTGACACGGCCATGACCACCGACCTCATTCTCATAATCTACAAAGGAACGTTGCACGGTAACAAAACCTCTGGCACCGAAGTCTGTTCTCACTCGTCCAACATCTTGACGGTGTAGAAACTGTAACCCGATCATATTCCAGTCGATAGGACGCGACTTTGGTCGATCACTGAAATGACGCGAAACGTGGTGAAAGGTTGCAGCAACCTCACTCGCACCCAATCGTATTGACGCAAATCCATCTAATGTGTAGTTGTTCTGGTTTGGATCAAAAGCTCGAAATTCCTCACCAAGAATCGTTTCCATGTTCGCCAGAAAGTTCACACGGCCTTGGCCATAGTCAATAAGATCAACATCACCCCCGATGTCAGCATCCCATCGGAAGGCCTGATCCCCACCAGCGATCTTTGCAGCGTTCATGTGAAAACGAAATTGTTCGAAAAACTTCGTCTGGTTTTCAACCACTGCCGCATCATCGGAAACCTGAACCTGTGCGTGAGCCTGCAACGGTAAACACAGGAACACGGCCGATGCAGCCGTCACCACCCCTAGCACTGAACATACCTTGATGAAATACATCAATGGACTATCTTTGTGAACGAACCGCTGTCCGTTCAAAGAATGCTGGTAGGCGCTTCAATCCCAGCTGAACAGCGATTTCGCGAATGAGTTCTTGTCGATGGTTAGAGTCGATTTTTAGTGCATGACGAAGATTTACCAACGGCTCCGATGTCTCGAGGAGCCATTTAATATTGACGAGTCCTTGTCGCGCTCCTCGAATCGAGAGGTAATGCCCTATCACGCGGAAGCTAAAGTAGTAGGCGATAACATTTGGACCAGGAATAATACTGAATAAGAGAGCAGTCATCAAAGCTAACACGTCGATCACAAGCCACCGACGATGACGCGAAGCATCATGCTGAAGTAAACCTCGCATGGTTTCGCGTGCAGTTTGGGCTTCAAGATCTTTTGGATAAACCAGCATTACTTCCGTCTGGCGTCGTAAGTTCCAGAGGAGTCGTTGTTCAGCAATCGACGCAGCAATCCACCGAACTAAATGACTGCGAAGATTTCGAATCCATCGACTGAAACCCGTGAGGGACTCGGAGGGATCAACGATCTCGGCCTCTGGTTGATCTGGTTCAGCCGCTCGAACCATTTCGACGAAATCTTTTCGCCATCGAGCAAACACTGAAGGAGACGCATCGGTATCAACAAGATTCGTAGGCTCTTTCATTTCACAATACAGATCGTAACGATTGTCCCCAAGGGGTAATAGGTATACATGCATCAT
>DODG01000106.1:462-3271 GCA_003509065.1 Acidobacteriota bacterium | reverse complement strand
AATCGATATCCACCCCCAATCCCGGTCCCGTTGGAAGAGTGTAAGCACCGTTAGTAAACTCGGGTAGCGTAGTCAAATAACAAGGAATCGCCCGTTCGTCTTCTAACGAAACATACGTTTCTGAAGCAGCACCCCAGATGATGCTGGCATAAGTGCCAAAAGATCCATTCCCGAAGTTATGAGGAATCGTTCTAACGCCAGTTCCTGAGAGCTGACGTTCCACATCCATCCAACCCAGGTAGCCGTGCCCGACAATGTCGGGTTGATAACCATCAATCAAACCACCATCAATCAAATCTTGAAAGGTTTCTGAGATCGGATCACGATCAACTTCTCCACAAGTTAGCAAAGCCTTTGAGCCATACTTCGCGAGAATTTCTCGCATCTGCTTGTAACCATCGACGCCGTGAGTAATCATCTCCTCAAACCAGAAAATATCTGCCGGAGTAACTTCCTTTATAAATTGATCAAGCAGATCCAAATTATTGTCATATCCGAAATTGGCATCGACATAAATTTTCACGTCTGAGCCAACTGCTTCTCTAACACCAAGCACAACGTCAATATCTCGCTGCATCCCCGCCTTAGGTAACATCCAGCGCCCACCTCTTCCGACCTTCAGTTTCACCGCTCGCCAGCCATCGGTTACAGCCTGAGACGCCTCATACGCAACCTGTTGTGCACCTTTTGCTGGATTTAGAAAATCTTGAAAGTAGAGAGTGGTGTCATAGGCCGGAACTGAATCATGTTTTCGCCCACCGAGAAGGTCAATAGCCGAAACTCCCTGAACCTTACCTACCAAATCGAACGCCAAGATTGTCATCCAGCCGTTTCGTCGATACCAGCGATCCATATCTGGGCCTGCTCCCATTACAACCCCTTCAGAAATTTCGAGCAATTGATCTACTTCACGGCCTAGTAAAGCCCCTTTAATATGAGCCATCATATTTTCGACAGTACCTTCTCGCATCAGGCGATTAGCAATCGATATCCCTTCGGCTCCACTGGAACTACGCGCACAAACAACCCATTCCAGACGTTGCATGCCAATATTGTCAATATATGCATTCTTGCCGAGTTCTTTTTGGTAGCTCGATGAGATGGGGGTTACGGAAACCGACTGGATTATTTCTGACGACATAATTTCCTGATACTCCTGTAGATTCCAACAAATGTGCTTGTCTTATCCACTCTTTGTATACCCGGCTGGATCATTAAATTTCACCTCGCCTCAGTGCACGACCTGATCTCGTTCCTAAATGCTTTCCATTACGCACAGCGAACTTACCGTTCACTATCACGTGCGGCATTCCAGCCGGGCCAACACGGGAATTCTCGTAGGTAGCGCGATCAATGACCGTGTCAGGATTAAATATCACCAGATCAGCAAAATAGCCCTCTTGTATAAGCCCTCTATTGGCAATTCCAAACTTGGTTGCAGGCATGTGCGTCATTTTGTAGATTGCGTTTTCAAGAGATATCACGCCCTCTTCTCTTACATACTTACCGAGTATTCTCGGGTATGTTCCCCAAGCTCGCGGGTGAGGCTTAGAGCCACGATCGAGTCCATCTGTACCGATCATCGTAGAAGAATGAGCCATTATCATACGAACATCTCCTTCATCCATGCCGAATGCAGCTACGAGAATGGAATCAGAGTAGTCGTGTAACAGCTTATTCGCAGCTTCTTCACCAGGCAGATCGAATTCTTCGACAAAGCTCTGTAGTGTTCGACCCTCTTCCTGCGCATGCCCAGGCACCGAACATAGCAGCACTTCCGATGGCTCGGACTTACCCATAGCTCCATCTTCACTGTCATTGAACGTTCCGTTTTGAACCAGTGCGAACAACATCGTACTACGGGCGGTATACGGATACTGATCGGCAGTTACATCCCCGCCTCGCGCTACAGCATCCTCGATCATTTCAAGGGACTGGGTGACCATGCCCCAGTTTGTTTTACCTACCGATTTGTGATGAGAAATCTCAACGGAAGTACCGCTTCTCTCGCCAATATGAAGTGTTTCCTGCACTGAATCGAGTAGGCCTGCGCCCTCATCACGCATATGCGAAACGTAAAGTCCCCCATATTTACCGACCACTTTAGATAACGACACGACTTCGTCTGTTTTAGCGTATCGGCCCGGCTCATATACCAACCCGGTCGATATACCGACCGCACCCGCTTCCATGCCCTCAGTTACGTTAACGAGCATCGAGGCGAGCTCTATTTCGGATGGCGGTCGATCCGCGACACCGCCCATTGCCTCTCGTCTGGCGGTGTGGTGACCAATCAATGCTGCAATGTTCAATACAGGTGAAGTCTTGTCGACATGCTCGAGATAACCAGCATAGCCAGTCCAATCAGGAAGTGCCACGCTGGGCTCGTTAATCGCCTTCATCTGAATCTTGCCAGCAGCTGATCCAGCTGCCCCAAACCCGCAATTCCCAACAATTGCAGTTGTAATGCCCTGCAAGATGTTGTGGCGAACTTCCGGCTCAATCAAAACATGAAAATCGTCATGGGAATGAACATCGATAAATCCTGGAGCTAAGGCAAATCCACTCGCATCGAGAATCTCAGCTGATTCAACATCGATACTCCCAGCTATAGAAACAATGCGATCGCCTTCAAGTCCGACATCAAGCCCAACTCCTTCAGAACCTGATCCGTCTATTACTGTTGCGCCCTTAATTATTAGATCAAGCAATTGTTACTTCTCTCTCATTATCAAAATATCATCGTATTTTGAGGCCCAAAACACCAAACATACGATAGTTCGCACCGTGCCGTGGTTATAACTCCGCT
>DODG01000106.1:0-130 GCA_003509065.1 Acidobacteriota bacterium | reverse complement strand
TAAGCTCAGCACAAACCAAATTGATGTTGAAAATGCGTCGATTCGGAGCTACCTTCTCGAATAACAAATTATTTCAGCTTGAATGTACCCCAGTTGCCGCTGAACGTATTCAAAAATTACGGATTATCTC
>DODG01000353.1:1287-9063 GCA_003509065.1 Acidobacteriota bacterium | reverse complement strand
TCTCGCGTATCGGTCGCGGCAGTAATTTCTGGCAAATCACGAACTGTTTGGTCAGAACGATCATTCATGGGACATTTTCTCCACCTACGAGTGCTGTGCGCACCACGGATTTGGATACATTTTACGCTTTCCTCGATGTCGACACTGATTTAGTTCACTACCCATTGGGACTTGCCGATTTCGTTTAGTACTGACATACCCACTCCATCGCATGACGCCGCTAGTGTCTACGGGGTCAAAGTGTAGTGCGTTCTGCATCTATAATTCCAGCCACCGGACTAGTATGATGAAGCAGTGTCAAAACCGTTACATATTGCGTTTCTTGGCTGCGGTTTCATTACTGGCGTCCACAGTCGACATTTAAAGGGCTTACGTGGTGATATCGCCCGAAGCTATGCCAGTCGTGACAAAAGCAAGGCCGAAGCCTATTGCAAGCGCTATCGCGGGGTAGGCAGTTACAGTGGCTATGGGTCTGCTATAAAGGACCCGACTGTCGATGCCGTGGTGATTGCAGTGCCCCCCCGTTTTCATCTTGACCTTACCCTGCAGGCACTGGAAGCCGGTAAACACGTTTTGGTGGAAAAACCGGCTTATTTGCGGATGGCTGATTATTTGCGGGTACGTTCGGCGCGAGATCAAGTAGGACGTATAGTGCTTGTAGGTGAAAACGATCACTATAAACCTTTAGCGGTTTGTCTGCGACGATTGTTGCGTGAGGATGTGATCGGAAAAATGGTCTTTGCCCACTTTACGACTATCGTACGACGCTTCAAGACGGCAGATGATTGGCGGAATGACGAGGCGATAGCTGGCGGCGATGCATTCTTTGAGGAAGGAATTCATTGGTTACATCTTGCTAATAGCCTCGGTCCTGTAATTACCGAAGCGCACGGGTTTCGACCGACCTCTTTAAGAGATGGCAGTGATATTCGAGAAAAAAGCATGATGGTCGCTTTCCGTTACGATAATGATGCAGTGGGAGCACTTTTTTATTCACGTGAGATTCCATCGTTTTTACGCGGTCTTCGAATTTCGAAGTTGTTTGGACGTGCTGGCATCATTTCGTTTGAATCGAATGGAGCCATAGTATTGGTAAGAGGGGCACAATCAACTCGCTTATTGTTTCCTGGTTTCCGAGACATACGCGGTTATCGAGCTATGTACCGTGATTTCGTTCGCGCAATTCGCACGAACCGGCCGCCAGAAATGAGCCTCGAAACTGCAATTATTGATCAGCGGCTTATGGACCAGGTTTATGCTACGGCCGGGCCGGCAAAAAATAGTGTACATATACCGTAGCGAGTTCCCTTAGCAGATGCCAACTGGGCGTTACGACATCATCATTCTTGGTAGTGGAGCCGGAGGAGGCACCTTGGCGCACGCACTGGCCAATACCTCAGCCAACATCCTTATCATTGAGCGTGGAGATTTTGTACCACAAGAAGTGGAGAATTGGGATCCCGAAGCGGTATGGAAGCATTTACGGTACCGGACCCGTGAAACTTGGCTGGATCATCGTGGCGAATCTTTTCTACCGTACACACACTATTGTGTTGGTGGGAATACGAAGTTTTGGGGAAGCGTACTCTACCGACTGCGTCGCCAAGATTTTGGCGAAGTCGAACATGTAGATGGAGTTTCACCGGCTTGGCCAATCGATTACGACACGCTGGAGCCCTTCTATGAGCGAGCCGAGCGACTTTATCAGGTCCATGGTGAGTGCGGGATTGATCCCACAGAAGCATTAAGGACGCCATTTCCTTATCCGTCGGTTGCTCATAGTCATGACATGATTGACTGTGTAGAGCAGTTGCAGCAACAAGGACTGCATCCTTCTTCTCTACCACTTGGTTTGCAGCGCCCCGGAGAGGAGGGAGGCTGTATCTTGTGCAATACCTGTAATTCCTTTCCATGCTTTCGGCACGCGAAGAGCGACGCGGATATTTGTTGTGTGAAGCCTGCGTTGCGTGAAACGAATGTCACACTTTGGACGGGTGCTGAAGCCAGGCGCCTATTGACCGATGCGTCGGGTCGTCGCGTTGAAGCAGTCGAGGTTATGCAGCAGGGGAAGTTACGGCGCGTCGAAGCTCCACTTGTCATTGTCTCGTGTGGGGCAGTGAATTCAGCCGCGCTATTACTGCGTTCTGCAAGTGGTCAACACCCCGACGGCCTATCCAATTCATCAGGATTAGTTGGTAAGCGATACATGGCACATCTGGCTACCATGATGCAAGGATTCCATCCGTTTCGTATTAATCACACGGTTTTTCAAAAGACGGTTGCGGTTAATGATTTTTATCTTCGTGGACCTGATGGTGGATATCCCTTAGGACAGATCCAGTCACAGGGAAGGACACACGGTGTAATGGCTCAGACTGTGGTGCCATGGATTCCACTTTGGGCCTACAACGCATGGGTTGCTCGCGGTGTTGATTGGCTCGCTATGTCGGAAGATTTACCACGGTTAGATAACTTCGTGACTTTGGATCGAGATGCACAGATCAGGCTTCATTATCGTCCGAATAACGTGGTGGCACATACTCGGCTAGTGCGAGAGTTCAAGCGTATACTTCGGCGGCTTGGTTATTGGGTTGTCATATCCCATTCGCATAAGCAGCAAAATACAACCCATCAGTGTGGAACTTTATGTTTTGGAACCGATCCAAATAAATCCGTGCTGGACTCCTACTGCCGCTCCCATGATATTGAGAATTTATTTGTAGTTGATGCTTCATTTTTTCCATCATCAGCGGCCGTAAATCCTGGCCTTACCGTTGTCGCGCAGGCGTTGAGAGTGTCTGACCACATCAAGGAAACAGAATTGCGCGTAGCTTCGTAGTAGGTAGTAAAGGAGAATTTCTGTGCGTGCTAGATCATTTAGTCACTGTGGGATTACCGTTTCTGATTTTAACAAGGCGGTTCGGTTCTATTGGGATGTGTTCCGGTGTCCTTTGGTGGGTGTGGCCGACACACCACCAGACCGGGTGCGATCGTTTTTCCACGTGGACGGAGAGCAACCACGCTGTAAGATTGGCTGGATCCGTGTCCCAGGCGGTGCTGTGCTTGAAATTTTTGAATTCCAACCAGACCAACAGGCGATCGCCATTCCGTGGAATCGAATCGGCCTCACTCATATTTCCTTTAATGTGCGGAATACCCAGAAATGGTACGAGTACCTCGTCAGTAAGGGGGTGGAGTGTGTGAGTCAGCCCGAACGATCGCCTCGAGGCCACACATTCTTTTTTGCGAAGGACTTTGACGGCAACTTGATTGAACTGATGGATCTTGGATATATGCATTATGTTTTGAACTGGCTGGGTCCGTTGGGTGGCTGGTTGTTTAGGCGAGGGATGTATCGACGTTATTACGAAACACCTAAGTCGGTTTAGTTCGATAGCCCTGTTTACGAGGAAGATGGTTGTGAAACCTTCCGGTAGTTCTTTAGGGTGTTTGATTTTCTTAGGGGTGTTCCTAGTATTTCCGACTGCGAACTATGTGTGGTCATCTGGATTACCGCTTAGCAGCTTACCGGAACTGATTGCGGTTTTAGCGCTTCTTCCTCTGATTTGTTCTCGATGGCTTCGTCGGCTCTGGTTTCGTCATGTTTCTAGGGTGTTCAAGGGAAATACGAAGATCCTCGTTCTTGTTCTCGGTCTCGGTCTTGTTGGAAAAACCGTTCTCTTCACCAGTGGAAGTTATCAAGGATTTCCCGCTTGTTACCGAGCAGTAGGGGAGACACCGTCATTCAGCTCGTGCGAGAAATCCTACAATAATCCATTGGGACGGTTTGCAGCTACCCGCGTAGACAACTTTATCGATTTTGGTTCCGATGATTGGGAGCTCTCATTTATGAACTCCTTGCGGTTTAACTACTACTGGTGGGTGGCCGATTCAGTACTTCGAGATCGGATTCCATTTATGGCATCTTGGCAGGGTGTTGTGGAATTTGATGCTCCACAGACCGTTAATGTTGCGTACGTTGGAACGGGAAAGGTAGAGATAGGTCCGGTAGGTTTGCGTCTCTTGCCGACTTATAGCCATATTGCCAACGAACAACTTCAAATACCTAAAGGACGGCATAACGTAAATGTAACTTACATATTTGACGACGGACGTCGTTCCAGTATGAGTGGTGAACCTGGCCCTTATCCGACATTGCGTCTGAATGTTGGAAATCGACCAATCTCAGCTATCGCACCACATCTTGCGTTCCGTCTCATTGGATGGTTCCTTGATTTATTGGCGTTAACTGGCCTCCTACTTCTAATAGGTTTCTATTGGTCAATTCTCAGATCTCAGTGGTTCTGCTTTATGGGCGTCACTGTCTTGGCTTTTATCGTGTATGTCCAGCCTCTCTCGGACCCTCCCTCTGCCATTAACAGTTATGTGTTTCTGTTCACACTCGTGGCTGCCATGCTTGTTGTATGGTCCAGACGCCGGCATCATCTTTTGATGGCTTGTGCTGGCATGGCGATTCTTATTCTTGCGCATGAAGTGCGTGCACATCCCTCGTTGACGGCAGTGCTTCTGCGAGATGGCGGCAGAGACTTCCTGACCTATGAATCATTTGCGCGATCGATACTTGAGACCTGGTCGCTGCGAGCTGGCGAAGACATCTTTTATTTTCAAGCCTTGTCGCGATATGTGACCTTTTTTCATCATCTTGTTTTCGGTGATGGCGATGGCCAAGTTACCGTGTTTTCACGTGTTGCTTTAACAAGCGCTCTTTTGTGGTTTGGATGGCGATTTCGAGGTTGTAACAGTTATGGAAAACTTGTCATTTTTACTGGCACAGTGTTGTTGGTCACGTTCGTAAATAGCACTGTGGTAGCCACCTTGATTCGTCAAGGAACCTCAGAGTATCCGACGTGGTTGTTGTTTCCTTTCGCTTTCACGTGGCTGTTTGCTGCAGGGCAAAAGTCTACGGCGCGAGGTTTTGCTGCGTTAAGTGCCACATTTATTGCGCGGATGAACCAAGCTCCAGCGATCTTATGGCTTTTTATTTTCCGTGGTTGGTCTGCTTTTCGAAAGAAAGACTGGAGACTTGTACCAGCTTTGGGGCTGGCAGTTTTGATCTGTTTGCTCCCAGCTCTACACAACAAGTTTTACGGCGGCGAATTCACGGTACTGCCAACAAGTAGAGACATTCCAGAAAATCTTGTAATTCCTCCTGCTCGCTGGCTTGACGCACACACCGATCGGGAAGCGAGAAGGCAAGTAATCGAGCAATTGGACTTTCTCTTGTATGGATCAACAACAGGAGCGCGTCACGTGCTGGCTGGTGGCGAGTTGCGATTCGTCTTTCTGGGATTCCAGTTGTTATGGATCATCGCGCTGGGGCTGGCCAGTCAACGCCTCTGGCGGTTTAGGCAAGTGTCTATCTTGGTCATGGCGGCCTTGCCGTTGGTGTACCTGGCCCCGCACTTATTTTACCAAGTAGATGTGTACTATCCGCGGCATGTCGTGATTGGTTATCTCGCGATGGCTGCCGTCGCCTTTTATGCGGTGACTGCACCTACTCTCAAAAACAGCGATACTTAAGTGCTTGCCTCCGCTAATAAATCAACGCGCCAGAGGATTTGATCGTAGTTGAAACTTTACCACCTTGCTTGTGGTCCCCTTGCCTCCCTCGAGATGAAATGGCGCACGAGTGCTGTAAGTGGCCCAAAGCCCCTTACCTTTCCAGCCAGCATTAGGATCATCAATTCGACCATCCAGCCACTTAGTGTAGAAACCAAGTGGATAGGGCACACGCATAACAACCCACTCACCGTCTTTAAGAGCGAGAAGGGCTTCAGCTCCATTACCAGTGTTGATCGGCACGTTAGTGCCAAGTCCGAGTGTGTCAAACTGATCTACCCAGGTGTAATAACTCGCTTCCGCACTGCCTGATTGCGAGACTCCTTTGAGTTGCGGTAACGGTTCCGCATAGAAGGTCCAACCTTCTGGGCAGTGTTGTCCAGTTGCAGTCGGACCATTGAGTGGACCTGTGCACTTCGTGCGGTCGAAACTAGCGAGGTGGCCGCTGGCTAGTGGTGTCCACACAACACCATTTCGATCAATATCCATTCCGCGCGGTGAATATCCCTGCACGGGTATGTCAGGGTCATTCCATGGGAGAAGGTAGATTTCAGTGAGTGACGTTGTAGGTGGATTGGATCCTGGAGCGAAGCGAAGAATCGAACCAGGAAAACCTAGTGATGATCCCCAGATGGAGCCATCAACCGGACTCACCGCGACACCGTAAAATCCAGAGGTGATTCGTGTATCTTGGTCTGGGTTAGCTGGCTCACCAGGCTCCACCCAGGCGTCTTGCTCACCATTGCCATTAGTATCGAGAATGAGTGGCGCCCAGCCTTGAGACATTGCTTCGTCTCCAGTTTCATCAAATTTCTTGGTGTTTAACCATCCGATAACCTGACCACCACCACTTGTCCACAACGTGTTGTTATCGTCTTCTGCAAACACTAAATGGTGAGTGCTAAAACAGGTGTCAATAAGTGTCAGTTGCTCGGTTTTTGGATCGTAGAGCGCTAAGTGACGACCGGAAGTGCTTGTCGGAAACAGAGTAGCCGAGGAGTGAGTTGACCCTGCTTGGCAGAACGCAGGGTTTTCACGAGGACGAATTCTTGAGGTGAGCCAAAGACGTCCTAGGTGATCAAGCATTGGATTATGAACGTTCGCGCGGCTTGTCCATATTGCCTCGTCTCCCCAGTAGGGCGAAGGCTCAAGTGGTTCTACGACGGCAAAGGAATCGCCAATTGGGGTCTCCGAATCTCGCACGGTGAGAGGCACCTGACTCACCATGTGACGTACCGGATCGAGGACCGGTATGTAATCCGCACTGGCCTCAAGCGCACCGTAACTCGGGCCGTTAGCGTTGACAGTTGGATCTCGCTTGTCCGTGGACACTTGATCGTGGAGGTAGGCCTTCGGGTCAGCCCAGTCCCACTGTGTAATCACAACGTTTCGTTCGACACCTTGTGGTCGAGCTGGTGTTTCTGGTATTTCACCCTTAACAATACGGTCGGTCCAATCAGCGAATACTTCAAGTGTGCGACGTCGTCCCATTCGGTTAAGGCCGGCACTCATGGCTCTTCCAGCTTGTCCAGATTTGATACGTCGATCCCATGCAGCCACGGTTGAGTCGAACTGGCCCAGTGCACTGGGGATTTCACGGGTAGCCTTGTTACCCAACTGATGACAGGCTAGGCAGGAGCCAGATTTTAGATTTCTGAGCCATTCGGCTTGGCTTTCCATATTTGGTGAGAGTCCGTTTCCCTCAGGTCCAGTTCCAGGGAATTCATCCTCGCTAGGCACCTCCAGTAAGGAGAGCCAGTAACCAGCCGGAAAGTACTCCGCTGCGGCATGTGGATTGGGCGCCACGATGGCGTCAAGATTTTGCACGGTACCGGGTAAGACCTCAATTTTTGGTGAATCGATTAATCCATAACCGCGGACCCAGACTTGATAAGTGGCCGCTGGAAGGTCGGGAACCAAATAGCGTCCGAGTTCATCTGTCACCACAATCTTATTGAATGGAGTTGGCAAGTCGGTTGTTTCTGCGATGACCCAAACACCTGCTTCGGGCCCAGTCGTGCTATTCACTGTGCCGCCAATATCGTTGTCATCCACCGTGACAGCATCATCGATTCGTTGGCAAGCAGCGTGCCACATCAACGGGGTGAGGCATAACGCAATGCCGATGTTTAAGGATTTCTGAGGCCAGATTTTTAGAATCATGCTGTGCATACTTTCAGGAATTGCTAAAAATGG
>DODG01000353.1:0-1060 GCA_003509065.1 Acidobacteriota bacterium | reverse complement strand
GGTGAGGCATAACGCAATGCCGATGTTTAAGGATTTCTGAGACCAAATTTTTAGAGACATGCTGTGCATACTTTCAGGAATTGCTAAAAATGGAAAGGCCTAATTGAGGAGCAATTGTTTTAATGACTTTACGATCTTTTGGGAGGTTATTTGGTTCCTAATGGGGAATAGTCACTCACATGGTGCCGGAGGTGGGACTCGAACCCACACAGAGTTGCCCCTACGGGATTTTGAATCCCGCGCGTCTGCCAATTTCACCACTCCGGCTTCAATAAAAGCCAGCTGCGGAGATCTATGCAAATGATCACCTGAAGGAACGTAATTATAGCATGGCGATTCTTTGCATATGTTCAGCATATTTAATTTCTTTCCTGGCCATCGAATTGCCATAGATATAAGGTCCGCGGGTTTCCTCGATAGTCTTTGAAGATTTCGATACGGTCAGCTAACCAGTCGCCCATATCGAAAGCATGGGAGACGATCCTGGTTCCAGCTGACAGTTGTCGAGTTAAAATCGGTCGTAACTTTAGATTCGAAGATGACAGGAGATACAAGGTCACGACGGTCGCTTTAGATACGTCAGCCTGCAGTGCATCACCCAGAATAAACTCAACTCGGTCCGTGACGCCTTCGCGTCTCGCGTTCGCGTTGGATTCTGCTATTCGTTGTGGATCAAAGTCGATCCCGACTCCGCGCGCGCCGTATTTTTTTGCCGCAGTGATGGGGATGCGTCCGTCTCCACTTCCGAGGTCATATACGACATCGCTGGCCGTGACTTCAGCTAACTCAAGCATCCGGTCTACTACTTCTTGCGGTGTGGGAATGTAGGGTGCCAATTCATGGTCACGAGGCTGGCTATCGAGCTGATTCGGTGATCCACTCAGCATGAAAATTCCGATAACGATCGGATACACCACAGGACCAATATGTCGAATTGATATCATGGAAGTCTCCTAAAACAGGCCGTTACCGCACTGAGTTTTTACACCGAGAGCTCTGATTAGTCACTCATTCCAAGTATGGCTGCAAGTAGCACAACATGAGAGGCTGTTCGCATCAT
>DODG01000197.1:3437-4057 GCA_003509065.1 Acidobacteriota bacterium | reverse complement strand
ACGTCTCTTAGAATGCCCTCTGGCATGTCAGGGACTGTTATCGATGTGCAGGTGTTTACCCGTGATGGTATTGAGAAAGATAAGCGGGCGTTGGATATCGAGGATTACGAACTTAGGCAGATCAAGAAAGACCTGAATGATCAGTTCCGTATCGTTGAGGACGATGCTTACGACCGTATTGAGCAGTTACTGATTGGCAAGATCGCCGAAGGTGGTCCGGCAGGTCTTGAGTCAGATGCCAAACTCACTCGGACGTACCTGAAGGATTTGCCTCGCGAGAAGTGGTTCGAAATCCGAGTTCGTGATGAGGAGGTAAATCGCGGTCTTGAACGTATTCGTGACCGTCTGTCTCGTCAGGACAAACACTTCAAGGATCTCTACGACCAGAAGCGTGCGAAACTCGAGGCGGGTGATGAAATGCAGCCGGGTGTACTCAAGCAGGTAAAAGTGTTCGTCGCTGTCAAGCGGCGACTCCAGCCTGGTGACAAGATTGCTGGACGTCATGGAAACAAGGGTGTGATTTCAAAGATCGTACCGGTCGAAGACATGCCGTATATGGATGATGGTACGACTATTGATATTGTGTTGAACCCGTTGGGTGTGCCATCGCGAATGAATGT
>DODG01000197.1:0-3042 GCA_003509065.1 Acidobacteriota bacterium | reverse complement strand
GATCAACAATCGCCGGTCAGTGATATCAAAACTCAACTGAGCAAGGTCTATAACGGTGATGGTCGACCTAATGGCATTGCATCTTTAACAAATGATGAAGTGATGGAATTGGCCACCAATCTCCGCGGTGGCGTACCCATGGCGACACCGGTGTTTGACGGTGCATCAGAAAGCGAGATCAAGAGCATGTTGAAGTTGGCCGGGCTTCCGGAAAGCGGCCAGGCCGTGCTCTATGACGGCAGAACCGGGGAGCAATTCGATCGGGCGGTGACTGTGGGGTATATGTATGTGCTCAAACTGAATCACTTGGTCGACGACAAGATGCATGCACGCTCGACCGGTCCATACAGTCTGATCACGCAGCAACCATTAGGCGGCAAAGCCCAGTTCGGAGGTCAGCGGTTCGGTGAAATGGAAGTCTGGGCATTGGAGGCTTACGGTGCGGCTTATACCCTGCAGGAAATGCTAACGGTTAAGTCCGACGATGTGTCGGGACGGACCAAGATGTATGACAACCTGGTCAAGGGGGATCACCGAATGGAAGCGGCCGTGCCGGAGTCGTTTAATGTGTTGGTAAAAGAAATCAGGGCGCTTGCCCTCAATATTGAAAAGAGGGAAGAACGTTAGTGCTGCAAATAACGCAGCACCGACCACCCAATAAAGCCCGGAATAAGTTTGAGGAATTCCAATGAAAGATCTCTTTAGTTTGATCAACAAGCCTGATACGAGTCATGACTTTGACAACATACGCATCGGTATTGCTTCGCCTGACAAGATTCGGTCATGGTCTTTCGGTGAGGTAAAGAAGCCCGAGACCATCAATTACCGGACGTTTAGGCCAGAGCGCGATGGCCTGTTTTGTGCGAAGTTGTTTGGGCCCATGAGCGACTACGAGTGTTTGTGCGGTAAGTATAAGAGACTCAAACATCGCGGAGTCATCTGCGAGAAGTGCGGGGTGGAAGTCACTTTGTCGAAGGTGCGGCGCGAGCGCATGGGTCATATCGAACTGGCCAGTCCGTGCGCCCATATCTGGTTTCTGAAGTCGCTACCGTCTCGGTTGGGTGTATTGCTTGATAAAACCGTGCGGGAAATTGAACGAGTGTTGTATTTCGAAGCGTATATGGTCGTTAACAAATCTGACGATATGTGGTTATTGCCGACCATCAGGGAAGATCATGAGTGGAAGGCCAGCTTTGACACAACCGCGTTACTCAAGCGATTGATTAAGGCTGGTGTTAGTGCAAAGGATATTCAAAATCTCCTTGAATCACTGAAAAGCGAACAGTTCGGCGAAGACGAATGGTACGAGGGTGCAGTGGCCCTTCTTAAAAAGACCGTTAACCTTTTAAAGAAGGAAGTGACCGAACTTAAGTCCAAATCGAAAGGCGTTTCTGAAGAAAATGAGTTCGATGTCCGTGCAGCAGAGGATGAAATTATCACGCAATACCTGCAGGATAAAAAACTGAATCAGGGTGCATTGTTGAGTGAGGACGAGTATCACGAGCGCATAGTTCTTGAGTCGGGGCTTGAGGCAGCTATGGGCGCCGAGGCTATTCGAAGTCTACTGAAATCGTTAGATCTCAAGGCGGAACGCGACACGCTTCGCGCCGAATTGAGTGAGACTAAATCGGAAACCAAGTTCAAGAAACTGACCAAACGATTGAAGGTTGTTGAAGGGTTTATCAATTCAGGTAACAAACCTGAGTGGATGGTAATGGAGGTGTTGCCGGTTTTGCCGCCCGATCTGAGGCCCTTGGTGCCGCTTGACGGTGGACGTTTCGCAACGTCGGATTTGAACGACTTGTATCGTCGAGTGATTAATCGAAATAACCGATTGCGTCGACTGCTTGATTTGAATGCGCCGGTTATCATCGTGCGAAATGAGAAACGCATGCTGCAGGAGTCGGTTGATTCATTACTCGACAACGGGCGGCGGGGAAAGCCGGTCACCGGTTCCAACAAGCGTCAATTGAAGTCTCTAGCCGACATGATTAAAGGCAAGCAGGGTCGTTTTCGTCAAAACCTGCTGGGCAAACGGGTAGATTACTCGGGACGGTCTGTCATTGTGGTTGGCCCAACGCTGAAGTTACATCAATGTGGGTTGCCTAAGAAAATGGCATTAGAGTTATTTAAGCCCTTCATTTTCTCCCGGTTGGAGCTTCGTGGCCTATCGACGACCATAAAGCAGTCAAAAAAGATGGTAGACAACGAAGAGCTTGAGGTCTGGGACATTCTCGAAGAAGTGATACGGGAGCATCCTGTATTGCTGAACCGCGCACCAACGCTTCACCGGCTTGGTATTCAAGCCTTTGAACCGGTGCTGGTTGAAGGCAAGGCAATCCAACTGCATCCGTTGGTGTGTACTGCCTACAATGCAGATTTTGATGGCGATCAGATGGCGGTGCATATCCCCCTGTCGATCGAATCACAGCTGGAGGCGCGATCGTTAATGATGTCCTCCAACAATGTGCTCCATCCGGCCAATGGGGAACCGATCATTGGTCCCTCGCAGGATATTGTTCTGGGTCTTTACTACATGACGCGTGAGCGGCTAAATGACCGTGGTGAGGGTAGTGTGTTTGCTGACGTCGCGGAGACGCGCCGAGCTTACGACACGGGACAGGTGTCGCTCCATGCCAAAGTTAAAGTCCGTATTGCCGAACAACGACTCGGCGACAATGGTAGTTTGACCGAGATGGTTACTCTTCGTGATACAACGGTTGGGCGTGCGTTGCTAATGGAGATTCTTCCCGATGGGTTGCCCTTTGATCTGGTCAATAAGACCTTGCGCAAGCGTGCCATCTCGATGGTTATCGATGAATGCTATCGGCGGATCGGTTTGAAGGAGACGGTCGTTTTCTGTGATCAGTTGATGTACGTAGGATTCTCCATGGCAGCGAAAAGTGGTGTATCCATCGGTGTCGATGACATGATCGTGCCGGACACCAAGCCAGAACGTCTCGCAACAGCAGAGCAGGAGGTAAAAAGCATACAGGAACAGTACAGCTCAGGCCTTCTGACTGATGGTGAGCGGTATAACAA
>DODG01000273.1 GCA_003509065.1 Acidobacteriota bacterium | reverse complement strand
GCTATCCACAAAAAATTTCTGAGTTCATTGTCATTTGAAGGTTTTGAGCGTTTTGAATCTTTGGGTGAAGACTTTGATCCTCGAAAACACGAAGCACTCTTGTCAAGTATTTCTGCAGAATATGAACCAAACACAGTGATCGCCGAGCTTCGCCCGGGGTATATGCACAACGATGAAGTGGTAAGGCCAGCGCAAGTAGAAATCGCGATCGATGATCCTCATAAATCCGATGAGTAATAGTAGGTGGATACGAAATTAATAACACAAAAGCAAAATGACACATCTAACAACATGTATCTGAGTCATAAGTGCGTGTTTGCACCCTGATTCAAATCAACCGAGAAATAAAAGGAATGTTTAAAAAGTAATGGCAAAAGTTATTGGAATAGATTTAGGAACAACTAACTCCGCGATGGCTGTGATGGAATCGGGGGAGCCGGAGATCATAGAGAATGCGGAAGGCCGTCGTACGACGCCATCTGTCGTGGCATTTAATGCAAAAACCGACGAGCGATTTGTCGGTGAATTGGCTCGGCGCCAGGCGATTACTAATCCGGAAAACACCATCTACTCGGCTAAACGATTTATTGGTCGTCGCTTCGATGATTCCTCTGTAAAGACAGATATTAAAAACGTCTCTTTCAAACTTGGGGAGTTGGATGGTGGAGATGCTGGCATTGTTCTTAACGGAAAGACGAGCACCCCAGCTGAAATTTCTGCGATGGTACTTCGTAAATTGAAAGAAGACGCGGAGTCTAAGCTAGGTGAAAAAGTAGAACAGGCTGTAATTACTGTTCCAGCTTACTTTAGCGACAGTCAACGCGAAGCTACGAAAATTGCAGGTCAAGTTGCTGGGCTTGAAGTCCTTCGTATTATCAATGAGCCTACAGCTGCTTCTTTAGCATATGGGCTTGATAAAGAAGGCGAACGCACCATAGCGGTTTATGATCTCGGTGGCGGAACTTTTGATGTTACGATCCTCGCTCTCGGCGAAGGTGTTTTTGAGGTAAAAAGTACTAATGGTGATACTCACCTTGGTGGCGATGATTTCGATTTGAGTTTGCTTGATTATCTGGCTGATGAGTTCAAGCAAGAGAATCTTATTGATTTACGTGATGACGTTTCAGCACATCAACGGTTGCGGGTGGAGTCAGAGCGGGCAAAAATTGAACTTTCGTCTGTATCTTCGACCGAGGTTAACCTCCCGTTTATTTCTGCTGACTCTTCCGGTCCAAAACATCTTCAATCGACGCTAACCAGAGCAAAGCTGGAGGAACTGACTTCCGCACTGATTGAGCGCACTGCAGCTCCCACGAAAGCTGCCCTCAAGGATGCAAATATAGGACCCGGTGAAATTGATGAAGTAGTGCTGGTTGGAGGGATGACACGCATGCCAGCTGTCATCGAATTGGTCACTGCATTATTTGGTAAAGAGCCTAACCGCACAATTAACCCAGACGAGGTCGTGGCTATTGGGGCAGCTATTCAAGCAGGTGTACTGCAAGGTGACGTGAAGGACGTTCTACTTCTCGATGTCACCCCACTATCGGTTGGGATAGAAACACTTGGGGGAGTTCGAACAGCGCTTATCGAGCGAAATACAACCATTCCTACCTCCAAGACTGAAACTTTTACCACTGCTGTGGATAATCAATCAAGTGTCGAGATTCACATCGTACAAGGGGAACGGGAGATGGCTGGTGATAATACATCAATCGGCCGATTCAACTTGGATGGTATTTTACCGGCTCCTCGTGGAGTTCCGCAGATAGCAGTCACATTTGATGTTGATGCTGACGGAATCCTAAAGGTTTCGGCAAAAGATAATGGGACTGGCAAAGAGCAGCACATCACAATTACGGGCCGTTCCGGCATGGATGATGCTGAGGTTGAGCGTCTTGTTCGCGAAGCCGAAGAAAATGCTGAGGCTGATAAGACTAAACGCGAGACTGTCGAAACCCGTAATGCGGGAGAAAGTGCTGTGTTCCAGGCTGAAAAAATTCTTAAGGATGATGGTGAGAAGATCCCTGACGATATTAAAGCTGATGTCGAATCTAAAGTAGAGGTAGTGAAAGAAGTTTTGGCGGATGATACGGCTGAAACGCCGGTGATTGCTTCAGCAACCGAGGAACTTCAGACAGCTCTGCAGGCGGTTGGTCAGGCTGTTTACGCAGCAAACGAAGCAGCCGGTGATTCCTCGGAATCTGGCGAGGCTGATGATGATGGAGCATCTGGTGATGACGACGATACTGTCGAGGGAGAATTTCGCGAGGTGTAAGAGTTGAGGTGATTTCGTCTCACTAGGAGTATGTAAGGAGTATGGACATCATATTTTCTCAGTGTGAGCCAGTATCTGGGGCTACTGAAAATATGATTCCTCGTAATTCAAAAAAATCTAACGATGGATCCATATGTTTAATCATACGTACGTCGTCGATCTGTTAACTACTTGATACAGTCCATCGAGCCATGACCCAACCAACATTAATCGGAATTGATATTGGCACTTCTTCTATCAAAGTAGTGGCGATAGATTTTAATGGTGAAGTTCTTGCAGTTATTAACAGGCCAATTAGCCTTGATGTTCCGTGTCCGGGATGGAGTGAACAAAACCCTGAGGATTGGTGGTCTGCAACTTGTGTTGCAATTCGTCAACTCCTCGTAAATATCGAGATGCCAGAAGTTTTTGGCATTGGTCTTTCGGGACAGATGCACTCTCTCGTAGCTTTAGATGCGAATCAACAAGTGCTCCGTCCGGCAATCCTGTGGAACGATGTTAGAACGAAAGTTGAAGCCAATTCGATTAGAGAGATAGTAGGTGATGATGCGCTCCGTCGGTTTACCGGTAACCCTTCCTTAGAGGGGTTTACCGCTACGAAACTCATGTGGATGCGTTCGAATGAACCAGAATTGTTTGATCGTCTAACACATGTGCTGATGCCAAAAGATTACATTAGGTTTCGATTGACGGATGAGATTGCATCCGATCCATCCGACGCTTCGGGAACTTTGTTATTTGATGTGGC
>DODG01000180.1 GCA_003509065.1 Acidobacteriota bacterium | reverse complement strand
ATCCAGAGGCGAAGAACGCGTATGTCCAGCATCTCCACCCAAATAAGGCCAAGCTTCTGGCGCACGGGTCTGTGCAATACCTGAACCGATCAGAGCGACAGTGAAGCCAAGGGTGGCCATCAGAAACCTTATGGTCCCCAAGCTTTCCAAGAATACCGATCTTATTAACATGGTAGCTATACCCCTAAAGGCATCACGACACCGCCACATGGTTACTACATAGCAGACTTCAGCATGGCACCGCCACCAGAGACGACGGCTCCATACACATTACCAGCAGCATCTACAGCAACACCCTCGGGATTCGAGCCGTTTGGATAGGCTTCCACTTCTCCAACGATAAGATAGTTCACCGTTCCATCAGCGAGACTGCCAATTCTAATTCCTGGCTGAGCGCCCGGGTTACGGATATTATCGAAGGCAGATTCTGAATCCGCGACATAGATTAAACCGTTAGCATCAAAGGCAAAGTCACTTGGTCGACTAAATTGCTTAAACTCATCGATGTAGTTACCTTCCTCATCGAAGATCTGCAAACGATTGTTCCCTCGGTCGGCAACGACGAGTTGTCCTTCTGGGCTAAACGCCAACGCATGCGGTGTTCTTAGATCACCCGCCTCTGAACCATACTGGCCCCAAGAAGTAATAAATTCTCCGTCTGCTGAGAATTTGACGATGCGAGCAACTGTCGTGGGATCCTCTGAATTCTGACCTTCATGTCCATCGCCGACGTAGATATCTCCATTCGAGCCGACCGCTACATCATTGGGTGTATTCAGAAGAGCCCCTTCGCCCGTACCAGCAACACCAGGTTCCCCTAACGTGAGAAGAACTTCTCCCTCAGCACTAAATTTAATAGCCACGTGACCCTTGCCTGCCTGGCTCGGATCATCGGGGTCTGGACCACGTGCATCTGTGACCCAAACATTGCCATCCTGATCAACGTGGAGGCCATGTGGAAACAGCATCGTTCCTCCACCGAAAGTAGTGACTACGTTGCCATCAGGATCAAATTTCACAATCGGATCAAGGTCAGAGCCGGCGCAAGAATTTGCACCGCAACGATCAATCGCCCAAATATGTTGACCGTCAGGATCAATATCAACACCAGCAGTTGAACCCCAGGTTCTGCCGTCAGGAAGCGTCGCCCAACCGTCTACTGTTTGATAGGGGTTCGGATAATCATTGAGTGGATTGACGACAGGTGCTTCAGTTTCTACAGATTCGACATCACCTGATTGGACGCCAGCTTCCCCGCAAGCGGATGCCCCAATTATTAAGAACGCGGCGGCGATATTAGCCGCTCGAGTCACGACCTTGCGATTTCGATCAGACATTACCAAAACTCCCTATTAGAGTAAGTTCATCAAGAATCTGGACACGCCTACCCAAATACCTGTCCAGTCGTCTGAAAATTCTGACACTAGGACCAATCGATAACACGGTGCGGCAGGAGGCAGGAGGATACCGAACGAATAAAAACTTTCTAAGCGGCACGCGTGCAAAACGCGTGCCGCTTAGAAACACAAACTAACTACAGCCTTCTATCAGGATTGATAATCGTCCGCCACATATGGGATGACGGCGAATTATCCCAACCAAGCCCTTCCTTGGGCTGCTTGAAGTGGCGTCCGATGATATCGATGAACGGCTCGATCGACACCGTCTTGCTGCGATCGAAGGCATAAAGATCGTTTACCGTCACAAGTCGGGAATGCTCATACCACTTGTGATTGCGAACCATGTCATGGGTGCGCTGCAAATACGGCTCAGGCACGTAATCTTTGCCGAACGTCCGTAGGTAGCTTTCTGGATATTCATACCCATAATCGGAGTCTGGAAAGAAACGTAACGTCGAATGATACCGAACCGCGAAAGCAGTCTCCTCAGGCACGTAAGGCTCAATCAACTGACCGCCCCACCAACCATGGTCCGCACGCATCAGGTTATTAACCACATCATGCAGAAGACAGGCCAGTACGACTTTCTCGGGCATGCCAGTTTTCAACGCACGTGCAGCACTCTGCTGAACGTGAGTTCCCGTACCGAATCGATACTTGAAGAAATCAATAAGCGTCGGCTTTTCTGGCATTGGCTGGAGTTGCCGAAGATCCGAATCCCCTCTGGGTACGAATATGCCACCAACCCCGCGTCGAGAACGGCGACTCAAATCCTTGTTTCGCTCATCGAGCTCGGCAACCGTTGGATACATACCGGCCTGCATGCCCTGATCGAGCATGTGATCTTCAAGTTCCTCTTCCATGAAGTGCTCGAGCGCATCGGCTTTTTGCTCAGAAGTCATGAGCGCGACCGCGGCCGCCCCCCCAACACTCTTGAAGAATTTACGTCGATCTATCTCCATTTTATTCCTCCACTCATTAAGACTTAACACTACTGATCATGTGCTGTCAGGTCCAACGCAACGCCTTCGTCGACCAGCATTTCCTTGACGGCCATGCCAACCGGTACACGGAACGAAAAATTACATGAAAATTCAGGATCACGATTCATTTCGCCGAACGTTTGAGCCGTACGATACATGCGGCCATTTACATCGTGAATAAAGGGGCGTGGCCAGTCGATCGGTCGGTAATCCGGTAAAACCTTGAAGTCGAGATGCACAGTCACAAATTCTGTGTCGTTAGTTCCAGGAGCAATCACGCCACGGACAATATTTTCGCCAAGCGGACAATCGCCAAGCGGGGCAATAATTCCCCGTTCAAGATGGCTGACCGATACCTCTAAACCTTCGTGGCTCACTGTTCCATCTTGAGCGTAACCGGACACCGCTAGCAGCATGCCAACTAACACACAGATGGTCAGACCTTGCCAACGGCTTCGTGCTGAATCATTTAGCATCTAGGACACATCCTTAACCCTAATTATCCACAATTTACCATTGCTGAATCAATAAAGACTAAATTTTAGCCTAAATGCTTCTAAAAACTTATTATTCAAGAAGTTACAATATTTTTTTCTTCAATTCGTACATCTAGGACGACATAATAGTTGCGAACGGCCCTCATTGACAAGCACAAACTCCGCAACATTTCCTAAAACGGGTGCTATCGTATTCAAATTACCTTATAAATGCCTCGTTGGGTATTAAAACTATAGAAGATTCAGGCAGACATAATCAGTAGGGCTGAGAGGCTGCCTGTTTACGATCGTGCTGCAAATCGGAGAAGATCAGGAACTTTATGAAAAATTTTTATCGCACGGCATTCATCGCTAGCTTTTGTTTTCTCGCGGTGGGATGTGAACCGTCAACGTCGGATGAACCTGCAGTGGAGACAGATGTCAGTGAAGGAACAAGTGTTCCAGGGTTCCAAGTTGATCCGTTTTGGCCAAAAACTCTACCCAATGAGTGGCTGATTGGACGCATCGCTGGCGTCGCAGTTGACTCGCAAGACCGAATCTTTGTTGTGCATCGACCTGGAAGTTTGACACGTGGCGAATTGGGTCTAACTCAGGACCCTGTTATGTCTCAGTGTTGCAGACCAGCTCCCCCCGTCTTGGTATTCGATGCTGAGGGCAATCTCCTCGATTCATGGGGCGGCCCTGGGGAGGGTTACGACTGGCCTGGTACCGAACATGGCATCTTCGTTGACCACAACGATAATGTCTGGCTTGGTGGCGAAGGCATTGGTGACCCCGAAACTGATCTCGACCACCGCATACACGGAGAAGAAAACCCTCTTTGCCGAGATCACTTTGTCCTTAAATTTTCCACCGATGGAACATTCCTCATGCAGATTGGCGAAGCGAATAAGACCGGTGGTAGCAATAGCACAGAATACCTTGGACATCCCGCTGACATGGAAGTCGATCCAGAGACGAATGAATTATTCGTCGTCGACGGTTATCTAAATAAGCGGGTAATCGTATTCGATGCGGAGACAGGAGAGTACAGGCGGCACTGGGGAGCATACGGCAAAGTGCCGGACGAAGAACCCATCGGACGGTGGGAGGGGGCTGACGCTCAACCCGCGGCTGATTATGCTGATTCTGTCCATGGAATTCGAATTTCGAAAGATGGACAGGTGTACGTTGCGGATCGTGGTAACGGACGTATTCAAATCTTCACTAAAGACGGTACGTTTATCGAAGAACACTTCATTGTGCCTGAAACCAGGCCCGGGTCCTCAAGTGGAACGGTCTGGGACATTGAGCTGTCACCAGACGAGGCGCAGACCTACCTCTATGTGGCTGATGGTACGAACCAAAAGGTATGGGTCCTGCAACGCGATACGATGGAAATCGTCAACTCCTTCGGTCGACGCGGCCGTGCAGCCGGTGAATTTCACTGGCTCCATAAATTCGCGGTTGACTCGCAAGGAAACATTTATACGGGCGAAGTCCATATGACACGACGGCTTCAAAAATTAGTGTTACAGAACAATGCTATGGCTGAATAGCGATTATTCGGATAAAACATCATGCCTAGATTCCAGCATCTAGGCAGAAAAAACGTAACGCCCATAAGAGGGCCGATTATAAAACGTCGGCCCTCTTATTCTTCGACTGCAATGAGCTAGACACCGAGGAGGGTTCGACATGAGGACACTGACAAGACAAATGGCTGGCCTGGTTGCTACCACATTGGCGATTAGCGTCTCGGCATGCACATCCTCTCAACTCGAACTATCTGCCACTCCTAGCACTCCATTCAAATTAGCCACATTTGAAGTCGACGAACGTGTACGTATTGGACTTGTACTTGATCAAACGATCCTCGACATTGCGGGCGCTAATGAACACTTGATCGACGAAGCCAGAGCGACTGATATGTTGATCCCTGTCGAGATGAAAACTTTGATTGAAACCTATGAAAGCGTATCTCCTCGGCTGTACGAAATCGCAAACTTCTTTAACGAGTATTCGACCGATAACTTGGATTTCGCGTTCGATGTTAGCAACGTGTCCATCCATGCCCCAATTAAGTATCCTTGGAATTTGCTTGCCGTCGCAGCGAATTACAAGGCGCATGCTCAAGGAATGGGCGTAGATAGCGTCTCCGGGGCTACCTCATCAGATGACGGCCCATCGATCGTGGACAGTATTGTTCCTGAGCGTGATGCGCCAGTTATTTTTGCCAAGTCCCCTCGCTCAGCCATCATCGATCCTGGAGCTCCCTACTACATACCCCCTGGTCGTGACCAGATAGATTGGGAAGGCGAGCTGGCAATTATTATTGGTAAGCCTGCTTATCTACTGTCACCCGAGGAAGCGCACGATCACGTGTTCGGTTATAGCATCCTATACGACGTCAGTGATCGCGGTGGGCGCACGCGTGAAGTTAGCATGATTCCAGGTGTTAATTGGTTCGATGGTAAAAGCACAAACCGAGGAGCACCTTTTGGCCCGTTCATTGTTCCTAAAGAATTTCTACCGAACTTTGACGATCTTCGCGTTGTCACTCGAGTGAACGGTGATATCAAACAAGACCAGACCACTGCCGATCTAATTTGGAACGAAGACAACTTGATCGCATTCACAACGAGTGTGCTCGAATTACACCCTGGCGATGTCATTGCGTCTGGAACTCCTAGTGGGACGGCCGGCGAGCACTACCCCGCTGTGTATTTGAAAGACGGCGACGTTGTTGAAATCGAGATTGAAGGAATTGGCACGCTAGTGACTCCAATTAAGAACCACCCGGGAGATCTAGGCACCTCGTAATAATTTTTAAGGTTTCGCAGTCCAATCATTTATCCAAGGGCGTGACGAGTGAAAGTGAGCCCTCACGGCCATCGCGGCCCAAAGATATAGATATTCTTGTATAAGCGTTCTGGCAGTTTTGGGTTGTAAGCCTAAAGAGTTTTTACGCAGATAGTTCACATCTGCGTCATTAGTTCGTTGAGAGACTAGAAAGCGTTCACGAAAACAGGCAAGCGGATCTGCATCAACCACCTTCCGTGTATTGTCTAGCTATAAGTCCATCTTCATAAACGAAAACTTGCTTGCGTAGCCGAAACAAAAACCTAAAGAGGTTGTTCCATTACCACAACTTCGCTCTTGTCATGAGGCGCTAAGAGTAATAAGTGGTTACGTTTTTTTGAAATACTCAAAAATGCGAGTTCTTATTTCTGAATCGAGAGTATGATGTCAACACGATTAGAAGGTTGGATCGGAAAACGGACATGAGCGTGACCACCTCGGCCGACACTAGACCAACCCATCGAGACATCGGTCTGTCAATTGACCGAAACTCTAAGATTTCCTTCACACGCCAGCTTAAGCAACAGATAATTTCCAAGATCTACTTCGGCATCATTCGTGGATCTTCAAAACTTCCATCAGTTCGCGAATTATCCGGTCGACTGAAGGTAAATCCAAAAACAATACGCAAAACGTATCACGAGTTACAAAATGACGGATACCTAATAATTAAACCGCGAGTTGGTGTTGTCGTTAAAGCCCCAGTAATTAACAGTGATCGACTGGACACTCACGTCAAAAGAATTAAATTTGTACGTCAGAATATCCTAGAGGCTTCCGCCTTGGGCCTTTCTCCACAACAATTGGTCACACTGATTCAAAAACTCGATAATCCACCTGATCGCAAACAACTGTCAGTCGTTGTCATAGAGTGTAACCGGGAGCAAAATCAGTGGTTCGCAAACCAAATTAAGTCAACCCTCAACATCACTGCTCATGAGGTATTGCTCGAGGAACTTGTAAATCCAACAGACGATGTAAAGGACCGCCTCATGAAGGCTCAGTGCTTTGCAACAACGCATTTTCATTGGAACACCGTTTGCGAATATACCCAGCGCAATAATAAGCCATTACTGCAGCTTAGACTGGCACCCCAAGCCTTTAAGACCATCGTAGACATTGCAAAGATTGAACCAGTGGGCTTCTTTGCCAGTGACATTAAATTTCTTCAGGGAATGCAGCGCGCGTTAATGACCGTAGCGCCAAAGTTAAAAGAGGAACATCTCCTTACAGCTGATATTAATAATCCAAAACAAGTTCGCTCCGTAACAGCCCAAGTCAACACTGCCTTCGTATCCCCGCTCTGTATTGATCAAATTTCTGACTTAAATGCAAAAGTCCAAGTGCAAACACTTGCCTTTAAACGAATGATCGCTCTGGAATCCATGGATACTCTTCAAGCTGCCCTACTTATGGAATAAAGGTTTAATCAAAAACTTGAATATGACTGAAAAGAAACAGGAGCGCTACGACGCATTAATGGAAGTTGTCCGTAGCCGAATGACAAACCGAGCGTTCGCGCCCTGCGAGATTCCGAAGGAACATTTCGAGCTGGTACTTGAAGCAGCCCGTCACGGACCATCAGGTGCCAACTGTCAACCCTGGCACTACATCATCGTGACCAATCCGACTATTAAGCAAAAGATTGGGCAGTTGTTTGTCGAGGAACAGCAAACCAGGGCTGCCCTTAAAATGGGATTTCCTACGCCTAATTACAACGGGATGAAAACAGCCCCTGGATTCATCGTCGTTGCCACAGACTATCGTCTGATACGAGCATTTCCTACACTGAAAGACAATTCTGATCTTGCACAGCGATACGAACGCAATGCCAAGAGCATTTTACTGCAAAGTGTTGCAGCATCAACTATGTCTGCACACCTAGCGGCAGCAGCACTCGGGTATGCTGTCTGGTGGGTCACTGCAATTGGCCAAGAAGAGATCCAAGAAAAAATTAGGCCTCTTTTACACATTCCTGACACGGTCTCCCCGATAGATATCATGTGCTTTGGACCTCCACTAAAACCGTCATACAAAAGATGGAAGAAGCGGTTGGATCAGATCGCGAACTGGGATCGTCTCAATCCAGATAACGTAATGTCCGACGAAGAAATCGATTTATGGATAAAAACTACGCGCCACAAAGTGATGTATAAAGACGAATCAAAAATTGATTAATGTTGACGCTACCGGGCGTGGCAGGTTCGTCTGCTATCTCTGTTTCCGTGCCACTGGTCGTCCAGGATCACTACACCATTCACTCCAAGAACCAGCGTATAGCTTGGCACCGCTTAATCCAGCATGTTCCATGGCGAGTAGATTGTGACAGGCAGTGACGCCGGATCCACAGTAACAAACGAGACGAGACGGCTGAACATCATGCAATAGTTGGTCGTATATCAAACGGAGTTTTACTGGTTCGATAAACGAGCCATCTTCTGTCACATTGTTCGCATAGTGATGGTTCATTGCTCCTGGTATGTGTCCAGCCACCGAATCGAGAGGTTCCGTTCCACCGGCGTACCGGTCAGGCGACCTTGCGTCAAGAATGCGATGTGTCGAGTCGCTGAGCAATGCTTGAACTTGGGACGCACCGACAAGCATGTCGGGGTGAGGATTTGCGGTAAAAACCACTGGCGCTCGCCTTTCGACAGCAGTCTGTAGGGGTTTCGCTTCCTGGTTCCATGTCGTAATTCCGCCATCGAGTACAGCAACTGCGTCATGCCCCAGATACCGTAACATCCACCACAATCGACTGGCGAAAATACCATTCGACTCGTCATAAGCTACAACTTGCGTTTCGTGATTAATCCCAAATTTTCCAAAAGTATCTTCCATCACGGCGATTACAGGTAAGGGATGTCGACCATTACGACCAGTTGGAGCACCTGAAAGATCGCGATCGAGATGCGCATACCCGGCACCTGGAATATGATTCTCTTTGTAAGACTGCTCTCCCGATGTCGTATCTGACAAGTCGAAACGGCAGTCAATGATGACCCATGTCTGGTTAGTCAGATTGGCTTCAAGAAGATCTGATGAAATCAAAGTACGGTGCACGACAGAGCGAGAATACCATGTTAAATAATCACGAGCGACGAAAACAAGAATCTCAAAGGAGAACCTAACAATGTCTCAAAACGATGGAATGTCCGTCGTTGTTCGAGGAGCAGCGCATATTCTTACTCAAACAATTGAGGTCGGACCGCATCAATTGCTCGGCGACGAATTAGTCGAGCATGGTGGATCTGCTAAAGGACCATCACCGTACGAGTATTTATTGGTTGCTCTTGGCACGTGTACCTCAATGACATTACAACTTTACGCGAATCGTAAAGGTTGGCCGCTTGAAAGAGTCACTATACGACTTCGACACACAAAGGTTGCTACAGGCAACACCACAAACAACACGAAGGCAAAGAATGCATTCGATTGCATTGAACGAGAAATCGAACTGACTGGCATGTTAGACGATGCCCAGCGGCAACGACTACTTGACATCGCGAGAAAGTGTCCCGTAAACCGTACACTAAAATCTGAGATTGATATTCAGACGCGGCTTGGATGACAAGGGTAACTTATAACCGCGCTACAACCAATTCACCAACCAAAGGGTCAGCCACGGCACGTAGGTGATGATTAATACACCAATTCCCAAGATTGCCAGGAGCGGAAGAGAGGCCCGGTACACCTCGAGAAGCGGCCGGTTAAATCGGTAAGACGCCAGAAACAGATTCAGCCCGACCGGTGGTGTTAAATAGCCCAACTCAAGATTGGCGATAAATATGATTCCAAGATGAATCGGGTCAACGCCGAACTGTTCCGCCACCGGCACAATGAGCGGCACCACGACAAAAATTGCTGAGAAAATATCCATCATGCAGCCGACCAAGAGTAGAAAGACATTAAGCGCTAACAAAAACCAAATCCG
>DODG01000324.1:567-2646 GCA_003509065.1 Acidobacteriota bacterium | reverse complement strand
TCATAGAAAGGAACGTGAGAACTGTTCGGGAAGACGACAACTTTGGAGTTCGGCAGCGCGTTATGCATTCGTAAAGCGCATGCAGGACCAATCTCGTCGTGAGTACCTGTGATAATCAAGGTTGGCATTTTCAATCTAGCCATTTCCGAGATTCGGTTCCAGTCCTTTAAATTTCCAATATAAAGAAATTCGTTTGGCCCTTGCATAGTCCCGTATGGCCCCATGTTCCAATCATTAACAGATGCTAGGAGCGACGATGGCCATTCTTTAAGACGGCAAACATGTCGGTAATTCAATATGGTGATTGCCGCTTGATACTCGGGGTGATCGATTGTCTCCATGGATTCGTGATGGAGCATCATCGCTACGGTCTCGCTACCGAGAGCATCTCTCATACGATTTAACTCGGTTGTTAGATGGGGTAGATCACCACAAGTGTTCGCAAGCACAAGAGATTGAATTGCGTCGGGATAGGTCAGCGCATATTCGATGCTTAGCCATCCACCCCAGGATTGGCCAAGCAAGTTAATTTTCTCTAAGGCTAATGCTTTACGCACTGTTTCGACTTCCTCGACATATCTGGTAATGCTCCATAGCGAAGGGTCATCAGGCCGGTCGGATTTTCCACAACCAAGCTGATCAAATGCGACAATGCGATAGCCTTCTTCGGCTAGAAAAATATGAGGGTCACGAAGGTAATCACACGGCAAGCCTGGACCCCCGTTTAGCAGGAAAAGAACATTGTCTCCAGAGCCGTAGCTGTAGGTGACTACTTCATAACCATCGACGGATACCCGACGAAGTTGATCTGGTTTTATCGGGCTTGGCATCGGTTAGTCCTCTCGATAAATTAGGCTTCAAAGTGTCAAGAAAGACTAGTAGACAAGCTATATGAAAATCAACCATATGGAAGATATTGTTGTTGACCGTGGTTGACGTCGTGCAATATTATGAAGTTCGACAGTTGAGTAGGCGTAAGATGTCACGGGAGGGGCGTCCGATAAATCAGGTAGTTACACGCCTTTATTTGGCTTTTCCAATTGGTGTTTTGGTCAATTGGCGCTTTATTACTGGTCGGGAGGATTGCAGATGAGTTTATATAAGGTCGACCCAGAGAAACATCGACATTTAGTCGATGAATTTCGTGCTAATCCTGTTGGGATTCATTCGCCAGAACTGCAGAAAGTACTAAATGTCTTTCGAGGTGCGGATATGGCAGATAAGTATGTTCTGGTCTGTGTAAAACCCCATAAGGAGTGGATGTTGGCACAGCTTGGTCAGGGGCGAGGTGATCCGCTAACTCTTCACCAGGACCGCGTTTTCCATTCAATTGAAGAGGCAGAATGGGAGATATTTAAAATTAGGTGGGAATATTACACTGGAGAGTCCCTGACAGGTTAACTAGGAAAACAGCAACCACGAACACGATCTAATTGGAATGTTCGTAGATAAACCACGGTAATAAGTCATTATGTTGTGGTCTTGATGGAGGCACATTTAGATGAGTACCGATAACACGCCGTATACGAAACGTATCGTTGGTTATAGCGACGAGATCAGTGTTCGTCCAGGTAACAATATTTCATTTATGGTTTCCAGTGAGGATAACGCCGAATATGACGCTTCTTTTGTTCGAATCATTCACGGTGATACGAATCCTGAAGGGCCGGGGTACAAAGTTGAGACGCTAAGTACAGACATCGATGGAAGTTACGAGGGCCAGCGACAGGAATGTCTTGGAGGATCATTTATTGCAGTGCCGAACTCATTAGCTCTGGAGGGAATGGAGTCGTTCACTGTGCAGGCGATGGTCTGGCCAACGACGCCAGAGAAGGGTTCCCAGTCAATTCTGTCACACTGGAATGAACGTGAAAAATCTGGATTTATTTTAGGGATTGATTCGAACGGATCTGCTTCTTTTCGAATTGGTGATGGTAGCGGAAATGTTCAAGAAGTCAGTACTGATGCTCCCCTGATCGCTCGAGAGTGGTATCTCATAGCCGCTTCTTTCGACGCAAAATCGGGTGAGGCACGGATTTTGCAAGACCCTAAAGTTGACTATGCGAAATGTGATGATCG
>DODG01000324.1:0-143 GCA_003509065.1 Acidobacteriota bacterium | reverse complement strand
GCGGCAGAGTACTACAACGGAAAGATCGACAGTCCAGCGATTGTCTCAGGAGTGCTAAATCGACTGCAGATGGAACAATTGCTCGCGGAAAAGTTACCAGATACCTTGCAACGAAATGTCATTGCCTGCTGGGACTTTGGTAT
>DODG01000168.1:769-6008 GCA_003509065.1 Acidobacteriota bacterium | reverse complement strand
TCTGAGTGCCCGAGATCTCGCGCGTTTTGGTCTTGTCTTTACCCGGCAGTGTCGAGGCATTAACGGCGAACGCGTCGGAAGCGACACTTTCATGAATGCAGCAAGGAGCTGCACGGGTCCGGTTTATCCAGCCCCAGACAACCACATACACTATGGTAACCAACTCATAACCAATGGCCGTTGGATAGGCCACGGTGGCTGGGGCGGGCAGCTCTTGATAGTTGACCCCGAAGCTGAAACAGTCGTAGTCTTCTTCAGCGTCCTAGAAAATGATAGCGCCTCAGATGACAATCACAAACGCGCTATCGTACAGATGGCTGAGGAACTCATCGAATTATAAATAGATCGTAAAACAACTGGAACACTTGGATGAACAACAATCAACACCTTGACACGCCAATCGTCTGCAAAGGTCTGTGGAAAATTTTTGGCGCTAATCCTAAAAACATCCTTAATGAGGTCGATCCGACGTGGTCACGGGCCGAGGTACAGGAAAAGACCGGACACGTTATCGCAGTCAAAGACGTCTCGTTTCAAGTCGAGCGCGGTGAGACCTTTGTGGTGATGGGACTCTCTGGCAGTGGTAAATCAACTTTGGTTCGCTGCATCTCCCGTTTGATCGAACCCACACAGGGTGAAGTACTGGTCGATGGAGTGGACACCGTGACTATGCCCGAAAAAGAACTGATTGAACTGCGCCGTCATAAATTAAGCATGGTGTTCCAACACTTCGGCTTGCTCCCTCATCGCCGTGTTGTCGAAAACATCGCCTACGGCCTTGAGGTTCGAGGTATGAGACGAGATGAACGCCTCAAGAAAGCCGGTGAAGTGCTGGAATCTGTTGGCCTGAGCGGCTGGGGTGACAATTACCCCCGTGAATTGTCGGGTGGCATGCAGCAGCGGGTTGGCCTCGCGCGGGCGCTGGCAGTCGATCCAGAGATCATGCTGTTTGACGAGCCCTTTAGCGCACTTGACCCACTAATCCGACGCGAGATGCAGGATGAACTACTTCGACTTCAGTCTGTCGTCCGCAAAACCATGGTGTTCATTACGCATGATTTCCTGGAAGCCATCAAAATGGGTGACCACATTGCGATCATGAAGGACGGTGAATTTGTCCAAATTGGAACGCCCGAAGAGATAGTCGCCAATCCTGTAGATGACTATGTACGGGATTTCTCCGAAGATGTGCCACGTCATAAGGTCTTGACTGTCAATTCTATTATGAATCGTGACTGTTGTTCTTGTAGTGAAAATGAGACCGCAGCGAACGCTCTGGCACTGATGGACAAGCACCAGTCTCAAGCTGCCTTTATCGTTGATCAGCATAGAATCTATCAGGGCACATTAACCCGTGGGCAAGCCATGACTAACTTGGAGTCCGGTTCTCCCATGAACCAGACTGTTCAACAAGAAACTGCCGTATCTCCCGATGCCCTGATCGAAACTCTGATTGGCACTGCAACACGTATCAATCACCCAATTCCTGTGGTTAACTCCGAAAATAAACTACTGGGTGCGGTTGATCATCGCGCGATATTACTAGCCATCGAAGGCAGTTAGGCTACAACAGATTAGTCAAACGACTCAAGCTGCTCACGAAACCACAAACCAATGAAGCTCTCTGACCAGCAACGGGACCTGATTAAGCCCATCGCCATTGGTACCGTTGTGATTGCTGTTTCAATCTTAATTGCGCAACTCACACCGGACGAGCAACAATTTCCAAAACGAATTGTTGATTCCTTTCCATTTGCTGACGCGGTCAATAACGGTCAAACCTGGCTGAAAGAGAACTACCAGTGGGCGACACGGGCATTTGCGGATGTCATTCGCAATGTAATTGACGCAGTAGAGATGTTTTTGGTGTTGACTACCTGGCCTGTGATTGTGCTCGGCATCGGTCTAATCGCATTTAGGTTCGGTGGCCTGCGCCTCGCCTTAGTCTGCTCTTTGTCGACCATGGTCTGGGCCAGTCTGGATATGTGGGATGCCGCGATGTCGACGCTCAGTGTGATGTTTGTGTCTGTGCTGCTGGCGTCAGTGTTCGGAATAATCCTTGGTACTTTCGCAGCTCAAAATGATCGTTTTGAAGCTGGCATTCGACCCGTCCTAGATACCATGCAGACGTTACCTGGCTTTGTCTATTTACTGCCCGCAATATTCTTTTTTGGAATTGGTTCGCCTCCATCTGTCATCGCAATCGTCGTCTACGCACTACCCCCCGTCGCACGGTTAACCAATTTGGGGATTCGACAGGTGTCCCACGAAACGATCGAGGCAGCACGCTCCTTTGGTTCTACCCGCCGACAACTACTGTTCAAGGTAAAACTCCCTCTCGCACTGCCATCGATCGCAATGGGGATCAATCAAACGATTATGATGGGGCTTGCCTTGGTTGTTCTTGCTGCCTACATAGGCGCCGGAGGACTGGGCTATGAGGTTTATGTCGGCCTCCGCCGACTTATGTTTGGTCAAGGTCTAGAAGCGGGAATCGCAATTCTCCTCATGGCAATCATGTTCGACCGAATTACTACCGCGGCCAGTCTGCGACAACAAGGTCATGATCCAAACAAAGGATTCAAGCTCCTCCCTAAACGACTTCAAGGACAGCCCTGGGCTGAAACCTTTGAGCGATTCCTCACATTTGCGTATGACATATGCAGCGCGATTAGTGCCCTGTATTCGAAAGCTTTGGCTATCATTGTTCAGACAATCTGCCGCCCATTTGGTTCCGCATTTTGCAGTGGCGTCTATCGACTGGTTATTGCCAACGGTTATTTGCTGACTTCTGCCACCCTCCTAACACTGATCTATCTTTTTGATGCTCATGTTGCCGGTTTTGGCAACTACCCCTCCAGTTGGGAATTTTCAATTCGAAAACCAGCCGATGCGGCGTTGGACGCGCTAACGACGAGCACAGTGTTTATTGGCATCACGACATGGTTTCGCGGTTTTGTTTTTAGCTGGATGTTGGATCCACTCGCAAAATTTCTGATTGGGCTACCCTGGTGGTATGTGATCGGCTTAATCAGCGTTGGTGTCTTGCTAGCCTGTAATCGGGCTACCGCAATTGTGTGTGTGGCTGGTTTGCTGTTTATCGGCGCAACAGGCTTATGGTCGGTAGGGATGTTCTCGATGGCACAGATACTGGTATCTGTTGTTCTGTGTATGGCAATCGGGATACCGCTGGGCATACTTGCTGCTGTGAACAATACGTTTGAGGCTATCATCAGACCAATCCTGGATGCGATGCAGACACTTCCCGCGTTTTGTTATCTCATACCTGTGCTGATGTTTTTTGGAGGCAACGTGGTCTCGGCTGTGATAGCCATAATGATTTACGCGCTGCCTCCCGTTATAAGACTAACAAATCTGGGGATCCGCGAAGTATCGACTGAGGCTATAGAGGCAGCAACCTCGTTCGGGTCGACATTCTCTCAAACACTACTAAAAGTGAAAATCCCGCTGGCTTTACCTTCAATTATGATGGGCGTTAATCAATCCGTAATGATGGCACTAGCAATGCTGATCATAACTCCATTGATTGGCGGCGGTGGTATTGGGCGGGAAGTCTTTGTTGGACTCTCCCAAGCGGATACCGGCCAGGCCCTACAGGCTGGACTGGGTATCGTGTTCTTCGCGGTTGTACTTGATCGACTGACTCAGGCCTTGAGCGTACGAAAACAAAAAGCATTGGGGCTCAATATAGGAGCACATTAGTTGAATCTACATTTACGAACTGACAGCACGAACTCAAATTAGATATTATCTTTAATTACAAAGGTTTGTGAGCCCTGAAAATCAGGTGGTCTGCCCACCCCAAACGGTGAGCAATTAAATTATACTTTCAAGGCACGGTTCGATTCATAACGATTAGATCAACTTGATATACCACTAAATGGAGGCAACCAATGAACGTTTGTAAGATTTTAAAGAATTTTGTTGTAACCCTTGTAGTAGTTTTGGGAATGGTATTCATCCCCGCCACATCCTATGCAGCAAAAGGCGTTGTTAAAATCTGGGAAGCTGACTGGACGGGAAACCTGGTCTTTGGACAACTAGCAGAGATTATTCTTGAAGAGCACATGGACTACAAAGTCAAACAGATCTTCATGGCCGGCACGGCGGGCTGGGAAGCTATGGCGGCTGGCGATCTGGATATAGGCTTAGAGACTTGGCCGAGCTACAACGCGGATGCCAAGGCCAGATATTTTGCTGAATACGGGGGCGATGGTTCTGTAATGTACGTCACCGAATCAGGTGTGGTTGGTGCGAGTGACTACTACGTTCCGCGCTACATGTGTGAGGGTGATAGTGCTCGGGGCATCAAAGCCACGGCACCCGATCTCTGCATGCATGCAAAAGGACAATGTGACCATTGTGGCTTGGAAAAGCTCAATCAGTATGCTGATGTGTTTGCGGCACCTGAAACAGCGCCAAAAGGTCGACTTGTTGGTTGCCCGGTTGCCGGTTGGGGATGTGATGACCAAAAACGACTTGACCTCAATGGCGTTAATTTCACAGCTGTCGAACTTGGAACAGACACGGCCCAATGGGCCGAACTCACGGCTGCTTTCAAGCGCGGTGATCCAATACTAGTGTATGCCTGGGAGCCGCTCTGGATTTTTGCTGCCTTTGACCTTGTGGGTATTGGCATACCTAAAAACGAAGACGGTAGCTGCTGGCCAGCATGCGGTTGGCCACAAGATGTGACCTTCCAATCCGCGAACCCAGACTTCGCCAAAAAACATCCTGATGTGATTCAGATGCTTAAGAACATGAAACTTTCCAATGCTCAACAGGCCCCGATGATTTTGGATGTGGATGTTGAAAAAATGACTGTTGAAGATGCGGTTCGGAAGTGGATGGCATCTAATGAAGATATGTGGAGACCTTGGATTCCGTAGTAATGTAGACAATTGGAATTTTCGGTAATCTGAAACCCCCGGTCTTTCCCCGGGGGTTTCTTTATTCGAACATCTTTAGCACAGTCGACCGTGCTAACCTGACCAAAGCTTGCAAAGCGTATGATCTGCCCTGTTTGAAATTCAGTCTTCGACTGGAAATACGGATGGGCCAGAATCTGCAAACAACTGATACGTTCGGACTCGAACCCATAAATTCCTACCTTATTCGAGTGTCATACAAGAGGTTTTTGCACCAGAGACTGCCGCAAAAGGGTGACCATTGATGTCTTTCCCCCACACCCATGCGCTTGTGGATGCTTCTGCCAAAC
>DODG01000168.1:0-443 GCA_003509065.1 Acidobacteriota bacterium | reverse complement strand
AACAGGAATAAGATAGCAGGATGAAACGCCTGGTTGCCATTGTGCTATCTCTTTTGATGTTGGCCGGATTTTCTGCTGATGCTGTAAATAAAGATGATCTAGATAAACTTCGCAAAACTAATGAATGTTCGAAATGCGATCTCACTAGGGCAGACTTACGTGGAGTAAATCTTTCTGACGCAAATCTGAAGTGGGCAAAAATGACTGGGGCAAATTTAGCTGATTCAAATCTGAGTGGGGTGAATATGTATGGGGCACATGCTGGTCACGTAATTCTGACTGATGCGAATCTGACTGGAGCAGATTTGCGTGGAGTAAATCTGAAGTGGGCAAAAATGACTGGGGCAAATCTGACTAAAGCAAATCTGAGCGAGGCAGATCTACTTCTGGCAGGGCTGACTGATGCGAATCTGGTCGGGACTATTCTGACCAGGGCAAATCTG
>DODG01000112.1 GCA_003509065.1 Acidobacteriota bacterium | reverse complement strand
GACTCGGCAATGGCCGACGCGACCGAGGGGTCAGTCGCGTAGTCGATGTACGCTTCATCGACCAAGATTCCAGTACCTGGAGAAGACGAGACGACGTGTTCAATAAATGCTGACACATTCTCGGCCGAGTTCGTCGCTGATGTTGGATTATTCGGGTTGCACAGGAAGACCAATCCAGCGCCTTGGGCTGCATCAGCCATCCCATCCAGATCCAGCCTTAAGTTACTATCGACTGGGACCTCACGCACTTCAGCACCCATTGCTCGAGTCGAACGAGCCGGGTTCCCGTAAGAAGGTGTTCCGGTAACTAGTGGCCGACCAACCGAGACATACGCCCGAACCCCTGCCTCCAAAATATGCGATGAACCGGTGGAGGTCAGAATATTTTCAGCTTGAGCGCCATGGCCTAAACTCTTCGCGATCGCTGCCGGAAGATCCTCCCTGGAAATATCACGCTGATAGCGACCGACCTTAAAATCGGCCCGACCGTTAAGAGCATCAAGCGCCGCCTTGCCAGGACCGCGGGCATTTTCGTTACTGCTAAGAATGATCATTACCGTATCGTCAGACGCTTGCAGCATTTCTTCAACTGGGTCGGGTCCCCACGCCAATGCTTCGCGTCCGTGACCAACGACCCACGCAGTAGAGAATGCGCTAGCTCCACCAATACCAAGAGTACGAACGAACGCACGACGTGACAGTGACATGCAAGCCTCCTCTTGACTTCAAACTCCCTAAATTATTACCAGTACGCCACCGGTGATGGCGCACTAAAATTGCAGTGTGGACATTGTGCGAGACAGTGTCAAGCAGAAACACCAAGATTTTGGCCTGATGATCATAAAATACTACTGGGCACTTGCTCAAACCCCTCGTCCGTTTGCAGAGCGGTCGGATACAAGATAGAGGATGCTTAGGAGGCCCTGATGACAATCATTTCAAATCTAACGCGTCGCGAGTGGTTGACCACCGTGGGCGCTACGGCGTTATATCCCGAGCGAACAACCAGTCAAAGTCCAAACAATACCGCGGTCACGGCATCACGCGATCCGCTGCGTGGCGTGCTCATGATTGTAGCCACTCCGTACACCACTGAGAAGGCGGTCGATTATGAAGATCTCGCTGCTGAAGTCGAGTTTCTGGATCAACGAGGGATCAACGGTCTGGTCTGGCCTCAATACTCAAGTGACCTACCCTATCTCACGCATGAAGAACGCCTGCACGGTATGGAAGTCCTGGCCGATGCCTCGCGTGACCGTCTGGTATCGTTGATTCTTGGTGTACAAGGAACCAACACTGACCAAATGTTAGAGTACGCAAACCACGCAACTGCTGTCGGCTGCGACGCAATGATTGCCATGCCGCCCAGTGAAGCCCATTCCATTGATGACTACCGTGAGTACTACACTGCGTTGTGTCACGCTACCGATAAACCAATTTTTATTCAGACTACCGGTGGTGCAGCAGATCGCGTCGAACCCACGGTCGAGTTCATCATCGAAATGAGTGAGCGTTTTCCGAACTTCGGATATGTGAAAGAAGAATACGGCGACACACTCGCCCGCATGAAGCAATTTAAAGTCCATCGTCCAAATACTATTAAGCGAATCTTTGGAGGAACTCGAGCGCGCGCTTGGACGTATGAAATGAGGCTCGGCATGGACGGCACAATGACTGGCGGCCCTCAATACCCTGAGGTCTATACACGATTATGGCAACTGCATCTTGAAAATCGGCAGCACGAAGTCCGAGAACTTTTCAGTCAACTTCTGATGATTACAAATCTTGAGCAATACGTGCCGGGACTGCGTGCGTACCTGATGCAACAGCGTGGTGTGTTCAAAACTCACATTGGAAGGGATGCCAATTACACATTTTCGCCGGATGCGATAGATGAAATCGACTATGTCTTGCAACCCTTGAAGAGTCATTTTATTGCTTAAGGCGTTCTGAGGCGATCGCCGCGCATGATATTATTTGTGAAGCTTGACCTTCAAACGCTATCAGTTCGTACCTTGTGAAAAATCTGTTTGATGAGATTTTTGAGTAGCCTAGGCGCTGGCATGCTGACCTGCATGTTCTTTGCCACGCCAAGTCATGCGCAAACTTCCAGTTCTTGGTGGGAGCGTCTCTCCATCGGTATGGACTTTCGCCAGCGTCTAGAAGAGTTACGCCAAGTCGAAAACAGTTTGCCTGATGTGTCTCAGAATGGTGTGACCCAGCGGCGTTTAAAAATACGCGCGCGGCTGACTCTCAACAGTCAAGTGAATGATGACTTTCAAATAGGAGTCAGACTTGGCACTGGTAACATGGACGACCCCCTTTCATCGAACCAGACGCTCTCAGAGCTCTTGACGCGCAAACCGATAAGCCTGGATCGCGCATTCATGACTTACAACCCCAAGGCTGCTCCTGCCCTAACAATCGGTGCGGGCAAATTTGGCTTACCAGTCACTCGCACGGAAATGTCATGGGATATCGACGTCAACTGGGAGGGCCTCTACCAGCAAGTGCATGGTACAGCGGGACCGATGTCCTATCGATTCGTTACATCCCAAGTCTCAATTCACGAAGAGAAACAGCGTGATGATACGCTCATGTTCGCCACCTATGGTGATGTTAGTTTTAGGTTTGACTCCGGACACTCTGTTCAGTTCGTCGCAGCCGATTATTTATTTTCTGGAATAGATTCAGTGGCAATTTTCGTCGACACGGAGGGTATCGGTCGCAATACCAACCTGACTCAACGGGACAACACTGGGAAAATCATCGGGTTCCAATCAGACTTTAATCTCATAGACCTCATCGCTAAAGCGACCCTGAACACTGGCCGACGCAACTATCCCCTACAACTCACAGCTAACTGGATCACAAACACCCGAGCAGCAACTGAAGAAAAAAATGGTTTCTGGTTCACTGCCACATACGGAGATGCCGACAAAATTAAAACCTACCAACTCGAATACACCTACGCACACATCGAACAAGATGCCGTGGTGTCAACATTCACGTATTCATACAGTGAGGGGACAAATGTTCGCCTGAATCGAGCAGCATTACGTTACAGGGTTCATCCTCAGCTTCGTCTTGACCTCATCACCATCTTCACAAAAAAACTCATAGCCGCACCGAACGATAAGAACAACCTGTTACTCCGGAGCCAACTGGACGCGAGCTTCTCATTCTAAGCCTCCCTAAACTACAAAACACTGCATAGCTGAACTTAGTCGTAAGACCGGGAAAGCTTTCTCAGCCGTACGTTATGATGGACATCTCTCTATCTAGCAATCAAAGATTGCGGGTTTCTATGTCTTGCCAACGATTGTGCGTCGCGGTAATGGTTAGTCTATTCGTCACTTCGGTGACGACGTCGGCTCAGACACCAACGCAAGAACTGACTCTGCTGTCCCGAGATGGAACCCAGGGACTTCCAGTTACAACTATTAACGAACGGCAGATGGTATCTCTAGCTGACCTTGCAACTCTTTTTAATTTGACGGTTCGTGAAGATACTCTGGTGCATGGCGTTACGATCACCTATCAGGATAAGGTGGTGGTGCTCACTTCAACTCAGAGTCTGACGTCAGTCGAAGGCCGTATCATCTCTCTGCCAACACCTCCGGTTCAAAACGAGAATGTGTGGTTCGTGCCGGTTGAATTCATCAATCAAGTGCTTTCGCTGTTACTCGACATGCCACTTCAAGTGCGCTCAGATTCCGGCCTTGTGATTGTGGGTGACATCCGAGTACCACACATTGAAGTACGCTACACACAAATGGACGATGAAGCTCAAGTGTCATTCGAAATGTCACCGCCAACACTGCACACAGTTGAACAGGAGGCAGATCGCCTCATAGTCAAGTTCGAAGCCGATCTGCTTGATTTAGCATTACCTGAACCAGTGAGCGACTCGTTAATTATTAGCATTAGCCGTGCGGAGCAACCGAACTGGATTGCGGTAAACCTAGGCTCGGATTTTGCTTCGCATCAATCGTCTTTAATTGGCATGGGCGCCTCTACCCAACTCGTGGTGAACGTCCTGTCCCAGACGGCAGCTGCACGGAGTGTCGCTCGCGCCTCTAGTCAACGCCCAGAGCCGCAACCACCATCATCCGATACAAGAGGCAACCTAAGTCCTGACCTAGATCTCTCACCAGCGCCAGAATTACGGACCATTGTGATCGACGCTGGCCATGGAGGTAGCGATACCGGCACTCAAGGCCAAGCTGGACTCCAAGAAAAGGACATCACGCTCCAAGTAGCGAGACGACTCCGAGAAGCAATTGAAAGTCGCCTGGGACTTCGGGTTGTGATGACACGCGACAGCGATCGAACGGTCCGACTCGACGAACGCGCGGCCATCGCTAATAACAATAAAGCTAATTTATTCATTAGCCTGCATACAAATTCTTCGGTAAGTGAGGCAGCCAGTGGTGCCGTTGTATACTCCCTAGCGCTTAATGATTACAGTGAACAAACTCTTAGTGAAAATCGACAGAGTCACGCTGTGCCACTGTTAGGTGGTCGAACTCGTAACATCGAAATCGTTCTCTGGGACCTAGCGCAGGTTACTCATGTGGAGGATTCTGCACTCTTTGCCGGCTTTGTAGATGTCGAACTTCGGCGTCGAATTAATATGAATACTCTCACATTGCAACAGGCTCCCTTCCGCGTTTTAGTAGGTGCCAACATGCCTGCTGTGTTAGTGGAAATGGGGTTTATCTCTAATGCACTCCAAGAGGAACAGCTAGCGTCACTCGCGTTTCAAGATCGAGTCGTTCAAGGATTATTACAAAGCGTTGTGACCTATCGGGAATCTTTACGTGATCGTTGGCAGGCCGAGTCATCACAACGTTCGAACCAGCCACCAGCCGAGGAAGAGCCATGACCCGCTGGTCTATGACAGCGCTCATCGCGATCATCGTCACGGGTACAATTGCAGCCTGGCTATTATTCATCACGCTATCCGAGATGGGACAAGATCCCGTCAACACCACGTCGACATCTCCACTGGTCGACGATCCCAGTGCATCGCTACCTACCATCCCAGCTACGCTGTTTTATGTCGCCGAACACGGCACCCGTTTAGTCGGACGGGAGCATGCCGTTCCCGAAGACGTGCCAACCACAAGTCAAGCGAGACTACTTATCGAACAGCAACTTTTACCCCCGGAGCCTCCACTAACATCGGCAGTGCCAGAAGGAACAGCACTGTTAGGTATTTACATTTCAGACCGGGGTGATGCTTTTGTCGACTTTAGCCGTGAAATTAACACCGGGCACTCGGGTGGTTCACTGGAAGAATTGTTTACGATCTACGCTATCGTAAACACTTTGACGGTTAATCTTCCCTCGATTACTGGCGTACAAATTCTTATAGAAGGTCAAGAAGTTGACACCTTAGCTGGACATATAGATTTACGTCGTCCGTTAGCACAATCCCTTAAGTGGGTTGAGCCATTATAAGGAACGATCATTGTGGAAGCTTGCAGCACGCAGGAACAGAAACCGCGCACGGTTTACAGAGGAGTTTATTGATGGAGGAATTGATTCGTTCAGACGCCCGCAATGCTGAACAGCTTCGTCCAACCCGATTAACACCGCATTACTTACTCCATGCTGAGGGTTCGGTGCTAATTGAAGCAGGTCGGACACGGGTTATTTGCACTGCCAGCATTGAAGATCGGGTGCCCCACTTTCTGCGCGGTTCCGGCAAGGGATGGATCACTGCGGAGTACGGAATGTTACCTCGGGCCACAACCACCCGTGTCACGCGCGAGGCGTCGAAAGGCAAGGTTAGTGGGCGAACTCAAGAAATTCAGCGCCTCATCGGTCGTTCGTTGCGGGCGGTTTCTCAGCTCGAGGCTCTCGGTGAACGGACTATTTGGATTGACTGCGACGTGATACAAGCCGATGGCGGCACTCGAACGGCCTCCATTACAGGTGGATTTGTAGCACTCGTCTTGGCTCTGCAGAAGATGCGTGAGGCAAGCATCATCGACTCAATGCCGGTACAAGATTATGTAGCGGCCACGAGTGTCGGGGTCGTTGGTGGCACACCCATGCTAGACCTGGCGTACGAAGAGGATTCGAGTGCCGATGTTGACATGAATGTAGTCAAAACTGGTGATGGCCGCTTTATCGAAGTGCAAGGTACGGCAGAAGCGGAACCGTTCGGGCGCGACGCCTTGGACCGACTTTTGGAACTGGCTGACATCGGCACTCGACATCTAATTGAACTGCAACGTGACATCGTTGGATTGTTTCTCATTGATGCAACTACTGATCGCAACCACTAATCAGGGTAAGCTCGACGAGATTAAGATAATTCTCGATGGTTTACCGATAGAATTCTTCACTTTGCGCTCATTTCCTGCCGTCGGTGAAATCGAGGAAACGGGTCAAACGTTCACTGAAAATTCACGTATCAAAGCTGAGTACTATGCCGCTAAGACAGGCATGCTCACAGTGGCTGAGGACTCTGGGCTTGCTATCGATGCCCTAGACGGTCGGCCTGGGGTTCGATCATCGCGATTTAACGGCGAAACCTACGAAGAAAAATTTTCTGAGATTTACAAGCAACTCTCCAAATGTGGAGGCAACGGAAGTCCAGCGAAATTTATCTGCGCACTTACGTTAATAGACAAGGAAATTATTTTCGAAGCTAAGGGTACAGTTGAAGGGTTTATCGCAGCCGAACCTTGTGGGAAAGCTGGTTTTGGTTATGATCCCATCTTTTATTACCCGCCGCACGCATGCACCCTAGCCGAGCTTTCACGGGAGCAAAAAATTGCAATTAGTCATCGAGGGCAGGCATTCCGTCAACTACGAGCCTTCCTTGCAACTTGGCAGAACGAGACACACCCTCGTTAATACTCGTTCGTACAAGTAGATTCTCTGAGTTTCTTAAGAAGAAAATGAGACTTAAAAAACATTCACTCTCAGAACGGGACACAGGTGTGACGGAAGGTGCTGCACCATCGTGCTTCGATTGGTATGCTTGGTATGATAGGTTGTAATGACCGTGTCCAAATCAATCGGGGCGTGGCGTAGCTTGGTATCGCGCCTGCTTTGGGAGCAGGAGGTCCCCGGTTCAAATCCGGGCGCCCCGACCAATTTCCGTTCTGCACAAGGTCTTGTTTCGAGATGGTAACTACAGTGGTACACCAACTCCATATCCAAGACCGACTGCATCAGGAAAGAAGACGATGGACCGCCTAAGAATCCAGCATTGGCTTTCAAAAACAGCTCTCGTCCTTATTGGTAGTATCAGTATATTTGGAACAAACTCCTCAGGGGCACAGGAATCCACGTTAGAAAATGTACTAAGCTTGGCTGCGGAGTACGTGGATCAATATCAACGAGATCTCGGCGTCGTTATCGCCGAGGAACACTACCTGCAAGTGACTGACGGTGTTAACAATCGGCGGCTAGTCTCCGACCTATTCGTCTTTAGCATGCCAGGTGAGCAGGAGCCGTGGCTCGCCTTCCGAGATGTTATCTCAGTCAATGGAACACCGGTAGAAGATCGACAACAACGCCTCGAAGACGTGTTTCGAGAATCACCAATCATCACTGGACCTGTGCGTCGTCGTCTCATCATGGAAAGCGCACGCTACAACATTGGTGGGATCAGTCGAAACATGAACGTCCCCACTATGGCTTTGCAATTGCTCGCAGGGTCGGACCAGCATCGCTTCCTGTTTAAGAAAAAACGAGACCGAAAAATTGATGAAATCTCTGTATGGGAAGTTGAGTTTGAAGAGCACACTGCTCCTGCATTAATTAAGAATGGTCGAGGCGCAAATCTGTTCAGTTATGGCACGGTGTGGATTGAACCGACAACAGGACGTGTGATACAGACTGATTTCCGAGCTAAAGATGAAGTGGCTGAACTTGAAATTCAAATGCGTGTGAAGTACCAAGCCGACGAACAGTTAGGCATCCTCGTACCAGAAATAATGACCGAGCGGTACAAAGTTCGACTTCGTCCACTGACCTTAAGCCCTTTTGCCAGACGAAATCTCGAAGTCAACTGCGAAGCAAAGTACTCAAACTTCAGGCGTTTCGAAGTACAGGTCGATATGGGCGTTGATACACCCCCGAATCCCTAACCATCGACACTAAGAACTGAGTTGTTGTCGACTACGAAGATATCCAGCGCGGACAATCAACACCGACGCCGCCAAGACCGCAGTAACCATGCGGGTTCTTGGCA
>DODG01000084.1 GCA_003509065.1 Acidobacteriota bacterium | reverse complement strand
AGATGTTTATTTGTCAACTTCACCGACTTTAAATCGGGCAAACCTCGCGATTGAAATGTTCTCTCCAACCTTTGCAATAGTAGCGGCCACGAGATCGGTGACAGTGGTTTTGGGATCTCGGATTGACGGTTGTTTAAGGAGAACGACCTGTCCGTAATAACTATTAATCTTGCCGTCTAGGATCTTGTCTATTACTTGTGCAGGTTTATTGGAGCCCTCGAGTTGTGAACGGAAGATGTCCTTCTCTCGCTCAATAATTTCAACGGGAATATCTTCGACACGCACATACGTTGGGCTTGAGGCTGCTATATGCATAGCAACTTCTTTGACAAGCGTTTTAAAGTCATCAGTACGTGCAACAAAATCGGATTCACAGTTGATTTCCACTAGGACGCCGACTGATCCACCGGGATGGATATAGCTACCAGTAACACCCTGTTTTGTGGAGCGCCCAGCTCGCTTTGCTGCGTGAGCGGTACCGCGTTTCCGCAAGATAATGATAGCTTTATCGAGATCTCCATTTGCATCAGTCAAAGCGGATTTACATTCCATAAATCCAGCGCCTGTCTTGTCTCTAAGAGCCTTAACTGTTTCTGCTGAAATTGTCATACCTAGTTTCTCCATAAGTCGTTCTGCTGTTTATAACGACTAGTGTACATAAAAATTGCCGGCAATGAGCACGGCCGGCCAAACATCATATTCGGAACAAAACTTAGACCGAAGGTTGCGTTGTTGCCTGTTTAGAGTCCACCGCCGAATCCGTCTTCGATGGATTAGTCGCGCTGTTAGCTTTTGCCAGTTCCGCGCTCGCTTCCTCTGAACGTGCCGCTTCGCGAAGCCCTCGGCCTTCTATGACGGCGTCCGCAGTGCGCGAAAGGAATAGTTGAATTGCGCGTAAAGCGTCGTCATTGCCCGGAATGATGTAGTCGACTTCATCAGGATCAGAATTTGTATCGACAATTCCAATTACCGGTATTTTCAGTTTGCGAGCTTCATCAACAGCAATTTTTTCTTTTCGAATGTCTACCACGAAAATAGCATCTGGAAGCTTTGGCATATCTCTAATGCCGTCAAGATTTCTATGAAGTTTTCGTTTTTCTTTTTCGAGACGGGCAATCTCTTTTTTTGAGAGAGTGTCATAACGGCCGTCTACGGTCATTGCTTCAAGTTCTCGAAGTCGTGCGATGCTTCTTTGAATGGTAGAAAAATTTGTTAAAAGACCGCCCAGCCAACGATGGTTAACAAAATACATTCCACAACGTCGCGCTTCCTCAATAACTGCAAGCTGAGCTTGCCGTTTCGTTCCTACGAATAGGATCGCCCGACCTTCGGCAGCTAGATTCGAAACAAACTGTTGTACTTGATTAAATAATTTAACGGTTTTGCTGAGATCGATAATATAAATCCCATTACGTTCACCAAAGATGTAATCCTTCATTTTCGGATTCCACCGCTTGGTTTGATGACCAAAATGAACACCGGCTTCGAGCAGTTCTTTTAACGCAATTGAGGTCAAACGTTCTCCTTAGAAATTCACCTTCAGCATTGTTTAGCGCTTACTAAACTGGAAGCGCTTTCTCGCGCCAGCCAAGCCGTATTTCTTGCGCTCTTTAATACGTGGGTCACGAGAGAGAAGTCCTGCTTTCTTTAGTGACGGTCGAAGCTCCGCATCGAATTTAACTAAAGCTCGCGCAATGCCAAGACGCATTGCTCCAGCTTGACCCGACATTCCACCTCCAGAGGCGGTTGCCAGGATGTCAAATTTATCCATTGTTTCGGTTAAGAGTAATGGCTGTGTGATAACCGTTCGCAATGCTTCAGTTGGAAATCGTAATTCCAATGGTTTGCGATCCACTTTAATAGTGCCTGATCCCGGCCTTAAAAAGATTCGAGCAGTTGACTTTTTACGACGTCCCGTTCCGTAGTATTCGTTTACTGGCACGTTAGGCGACCTCAAGGACTGAGGGTTTTTGCGCGGCATGTGGATGGTCAGAACCGGCGTAAACCTTTAACTTACGATACATCGCAGCACCGAGTTTTGTTTTGGGAAGCATTCCCCGGACGGCAGATTCAACAAGACGAACTGGTTGATTTTTTCTAACTACCTTTACCCGCTCTTCACGTAACCCACCTGAATAACCACTATGACGCCGATAAAGTTTCTGCACTTCTTTTTGACCTGTTAATTTCACTAGTCGAGCATTAATGATTACTACGTGGTCACCAGTGTCAATATATGATGTGTAATGAGGTTGGTGCTTGCCTTGCAAGAATCGTGCGGTTGTGGAGGCGATTCTACCGAGCACTTTTCCTTCTGCATCAATAATGTGCCATTTTCGTTCTACGCCTTGAGGCTTATTTGCATCCGAACTCATAGATCTCTTTTCTTCCTAGCTGACATCTGCAACCCCTAAGGCTACTTATGATTTTCTCAACTGTCAAGAATTTGGCTTTTTTGAAATTTACATGAGTGGCTTAAATCAGGCCTTCTCGCATTGACATGACGTAAGTCTGAACGAGAGTTTAACTGCAAATTCACGGTGAACACTCAGATTGTGATAACTGATTCTATGAAAAGATACCACATGCCAGTTCTTCTATCGGACATTCAAGCCAGGGTTCTACGACTTGAAGATATTGATTTATAATAGGTTTATCAGATTAATTGTACAGATGCGTTCGCAATCCTAGTGGCGACTCTGTATTTGTCCCGAGTGATCGTAATGGTTAGATGAGACCCGCTACCTAGGAGTGCCTCTGTAATAACTGTATAGGGATTTAGACCTCAAACCAGGCGCTGTTGAATGATGCAGTTTTGACTTCCGGAAAATCCAAATGAATGTTGAGACAAGTAAGTCGTTTAGTTCTCTAGAGGGGAAGTTCCTGGGTAATCGTAACATTTTTTCTATCTCAAAATTATGATGCTGGCTCCATATGAAATTTTGCAGGCACGTATTGTACAGGTCAGACGTAGTCTGCGTGAGGCCTCTCTTGACGTACTGATAGTGCAACACCCTGCGAACGTAAGATATTTAACGAATTTTGCTGGCAGTTCGGCAGTTTTGGTCTTAGGGGAGGACGAAGGCATATTCATAACGGATGGTCGTTATGATGCAGTAGCACGAGACCTCTTATCTTCTGGTTTTATCGATGAGAACATTGCGCTTAAGTTGGTGACTCGTTCATATGATGAAGCTATTACGGAAGCTTTGCTGGATGTATCCGCTGTGCGAATTGGATTTGAATCGGCGCACTGTTCGCATCAACGTTTTCAATCTCTAACGGTTGCACTTGACGAGTCGATGGGCTCGAACACAAAAAATGTGGGAAATGATAATTGTCCTCTGCTGATTCCAACTAATCGTTTAGTGGAACGCATCCGAATGATAAAGGATGCGTTTGAGATTTCGGTTATCCGCAGGGCAGCCACACTGTTGTCTGAAGTTGCGAAAAATGTTCTTTGTGATTTGGTAATGGGACGATCTGAGAGAAAGACTGCACATCATATTGATAAGAGGATCCATGATATCGGGTTTGAGTGTCCAGCCTTTGACACGATAGTTGCCTCTGGACCCAACAGTGCCTTTCCCCACGCACGACCTAGTGACCGTAGAATCGGCGCGGATGACTTGGTGCTGCTGGACTTTGGCGGGGTTTACGAAGGATACTGCGTCGATTTGAGTCGAACCGTCAGTATTGGTAATCCGAGTGCAGAGTTACGTCGACTGCATCGTGCTGTGGTTGAAGCGCAGGCTGCGGCGATAGCCAAGGTAAGTCCAGGTTGTTTGGCTAGCGAAGTTGATACGGCAGCCCGTGACGTGCTCACCCATTATGGGCTGGGCAGTGCATTTTTACATGGTACGGGTCACGGTCTAGGACTGGAAGTGCACGAGGAGCCACGAGTTGGTCGTAAGAGACCGGATCAAGCAGCCGCACTAGCTTCTGGATTGGATGGGCGCCTTGAAGTTGGTATGGTTTTAACAGTGGAGCCTGGTGCATACTTGCCTGGGCTTGGTGGAGCACGAATTGAAGACGATGTCCTAGTAACCCCAACTGGTTGTGAATTACTGACGGACGTGGATCGAATGCTGTGTAAAGCGGTTGTAGACTGAGCGAGAGGTGGATTGAATAGTAGGAGATGCTGACGTGCAGAGGAAAGAATGACCCATGATGAATATTAAAGAAATCAAAAAGTTTATTGAAATGGCACGCGAATACAGCTTGTCCGAGTTCGAGATAGAGCAGGAGGGTATTCGTCTCCGTATTAAGTGGGGTGGAACTTCCTCTTTGTCGCATACAACTCAAGACGAGATGACGGTTCCAGTAATCCCAGCATCCAAGGAACCTAGCACGGCAGAGGAGTCGAACCTGAATCAATTATCGGTTGTGAAATCGCCGATTGTTGGGACTTACTATTCCTCTCCAGATCCCAAAGAGCCGCCTTTCGTTAAAGTTGGTGATAAGGTCCGACAGGGACAGGTTCTGTGTATCGTTGAGGCAATGAAATTGATGAATGAGATTGACTCAGAGTATGACGGTGAAATTGTTGATATTCATCTGGAGAATGGACAAGCAGTTCAGTATGGGGATCCTTTATTCAGCATTAAACCAGTTAAGGCTGATAGCTAAAGAGGATATAGGTTTTGTTCTAACAGACCGGCCGTTAAGGGTATTGCATGTTTAAAAAAATTCTGATTGCGAATCGTGGCGAGATTGCCATTCGTATTATCTGTGCGTGTCGGGAACTTGGGATTAAGACTGTCGCTGTCCATTCAGAGGCTGACGAGGATTCGTTGCATGTGCGTTTCGCCGATGAGGCTGTCTGTATCGGACCTGGTCGCAGTATTGATAGCTACCTTAATGTGCCGGCAGTCATTTCGGCAGCTGAAATTACTGGGGCCGATGCCATTCATCCAGGTTATGGCTTCCTTTCTGAAAGCGCGTACCTGGCCGAAGTGTGCGAGGCCTGTAACATTCGTTTCATTGGTCCCGACCCGAATGTTATTCGCTTAATGGGTGACAAAGCTCGTGCTCGCCGGGCGATGAAGAAAGCCGGTGTGCCAATCTTGCCTGGTAGTGATGGACCTGTCGAAGACGAAAAGATGGCGATGGCTATCGCTGAGGACCTCGGATATCCCGTAATGATCAAGGCTACAAATGGTGGTGGTGGTCGGGGACTGCGTGTCGTGTGGTCCGAACAAGAGTTTACGCAAGCTTTCACGATGGCCCGCCGGGAAGCTGAAACGGCTTTTGGCGTTGGAGAAGTTTATCTTGAAAAGTTTATTGAGGAACCAAGACACATCGAATTTCAAGTCTTAGCTGATCAATATGGCGCTACTGTGCATTTAGGTGAGCGAGAATGCTCGATCCAGCGCCGTCATCAAAAATTGATTGAAGAGTCACCCTCAGTAGCGATTACACCTCGTCTTAGAAAAAAGATGGGCAAAATTGTTGTGGATGCGGCTAAAGCAGTATCGTACCGCAATGCTGGGACCTTTGAGTTCTTGCTAGACAAGGAGGGACGTTACTACTTTCTTGAGGCAAATACACG
>DODG01000087.1 GCA_003509065.1 Acidobacteriota bacterium | reverse complement strand
TCCACCGCTTCCACGCGACTGTACACAACATGCGAGGCAACGCGATGGGTCGCCTCTACAAACAACGCGTCAGAGCCGACGTCTGCGTGATCTTTGTCGTTCCGGCCGTAGGCAGCCGTAACAGCCGTGAATCCAGTTTCCGATTGAGTGTGCCACGCCGCTGAGACCGTGGTCCGACGTACGTTTCCTGGTTCAAGAGCTTCGGGTTTCGTCAAGAATCCATGGGACACTTGGACCGACCAGTGAGGATCGGGTTGCCACCAGGCACGTGTCGCCCAGGAGTTGAGTGCGCCGACATCCAAGATGCCCCAGCGGTGTTCATCCGGTTCGCCGCCGTGAAAGACTGAACCCTCCAGAGCAAACGGACCATGGTCCACACGCATCGCCACGATTCCTTTGACGTAGTGTGTTGCGTCGAACGTGTGATGTCCCAATGGCGCAAAGGGATTTTCGACGGCAGACTGCCGATGCATAAAGGCAACTGGACCTAAAGTGGCCTCCCCGACGGGTCCTCCTGCAACGGTGATTCCGGTTCGGGTCGACAAGGGTCGGTACCAGACGGCTGCCAGCTGCATGACAAAATCGTGGGGATGCTGATGGTCTGTGATGGGTTGGCCTTTGTAGACTTCACCGGTCTGGAAGAGTTGGCTATAGCCGTTCCCGCGCATGGTCGCGGGCTCCCCGCTGAGCATACCCTTGAGAGTCAAGGTGCTGTTACCGACGGACCGACTGCCCATACCCATCCACCAATTCTGTGACACGAACTCTGTGGCTCCCCGGGGTGTGGGTTGATGGTTAACCGTGAGAAAGGCGACGCCATCATGCATAAAATGCCAATCCCCAGATGGATGACTGTCTTCATGTTCGGTTTGATGGGCGTGAGGATCTTCGGGTTGCTGCAGTTCTACAGGCTTGTCTTGCTGTGCCGTCACGTTAATGGTGAGTAAACAAGCGACGATTGTAGATACGTACATCTTATGTACAAGATTTTCGTTGAGCCACATAGCGACCTTTCACGTTCTATTAAAAAAGCGAGCTTAGCTGTCTGAGTTACGGCAAGACGGACGGGTGCTGCGATCTAGATCAAGAGTGGGACAGCGCCTGGGAACACCACCGGCGAGTGCGGGGCGGAGCTTGATGCCAGTAAGGTAGGTGGCTGGACGGCCGATCTTGTGTCGCCGAACGGAGACTTCAACACCGCGAGGTGTTCGAGGTTTACAGCAGTATTCCTGACTGAGTCGATGGCGATTGGTGTATCGAGTGCATGTTCACACGTGGCTTCCGCATTGTCGTGGTGCTGGCTGTCGTGCGAATGCCGCGATTCTTGCTGGTGCGAAGCCCGAGCAACTTTGGAGATTGCGTGAAGATCGTTCGCCCCAGCCTGGAGGTTGGCGGTTCCGCAGGCGATGATGCACACAGTCATAAACACGTGGGTACCGGCGATGAATAACACAGGCAACCGTTGGGATGTGTTCGTGAATTTCATAGGTAGGACAGTGTAACGTCTATTCCAAAGTCGTGCGAAACAATTAATAGTGCACATTTCTGCATACTAAAAAGCCTCTATTTGAGAGTGAAAAATTACACACAATTTCACGAACATAAAACGAACAAATTGCGCTTTATTCGTTAAAGTATTGATATAGTGTGACTTAACTATTTGTCAATAATTCAATAAAATGAATTCTTGATTGATTTGAAATACGAAGAATCTGGAGTGATTCAGAGCTTATTCAAAAATTTGAATTAATCATCAAGAACATTGGTTTTTTTGGAGTCCTTCAAATCACATAAAGTGAGTATTTACTAAGGAATTTTAAAACTCAATGTTGGCTCGGATCTTGCATATTATGTCTATACGTTTCTGGATTCAGTGTGTAGAAGTGTGAACTGGGTTGATGATTATGGCTTGCTTCTAATTAGAAACAGGCCTAAAATCGGTCAGATTTCCAGAAACAGAGTTGTTTCTTGAAGTGCAGGAATGTTTGTTTTTATATGTATGTTGAAAAGAAGGTACGTATGTTTGTTAATCATGTTCTTCATAGTAGGAGGGGAACACTTATGAGGAAGTCGGTAATGCTCGTTCTCTGTGCGCTACTGCTTGTCGGTAGTGCCACGGATGCAATGAGTCAGCAGTTCACCGGTAATCTTCGTGGCTCGGTAGCTGACGCACAGGGGATCATCCCCGGTGTGACGGTCACCTTGACCAACGAGGGCACAACTGTTGCCCGCGATACGATTACCAACGGCGTCGGTGAGTATTCTTTCGTCGCCGTCACGAACGGAACGTATACCGTTCGCACGTCGCTCCCTGGTTATAGAACCTTAGAGCAGCGTGGACTAGTCATCGGCACGAACGCCAACATTACGTTGGACTTAGTGCTGGAAGTTGGAACCGTCGAAGAAGAGATCACGGTTACGGCCGCAGCGCCGCTAATCGAGACCTCAAATGCTTCGGTCGGTGAGAGTCTTGACCGTGAAATTCTTGAAACGTTGCCGGCTCCTGGCCGTAACGCCTTCTTGATTGCGGTTACGATTCCAACGGTCATGCCGGTTGGCGACCCGCGGTTTAATCGCCAGCAGGATCAGACCAATGCCTCGCGTATCTCGCTAGGTGGTGGTGGTGTTCGTGCGAACAACTACATTCTTGACGGTGTTCCAATTACGGAGCTGTCAGGTCGCGCGGTGCTTAACCCCACAATCGAGGCGCTTGCTGACGTTAAAGTTTCGGTCCACACGTATGACGCAGAAATGGGTCGTACCGGTGGCGGCGTGTTCAACACGACCGGCCGCGTGGGCACGAACGAATTTCATGGCAGCGGCTTCTTCCAGACCCGTCCGGTTTGGGGTCAGATGCTGAACTACTTCGTGAGCGAGTCTGGTGGCACGAAGAAGAGCAGCGCGCTTGACCAGTCCTACTACCGTCTCTACGGTGGTGGTGTTGGTGGCCCAATTGTTCGGAACCGAACATTCTGGTGGTATGGCATGGAAGGGTATCGGTCGTTCACGACTGACACTCCCCAGCGTACTTGGGCTGGCCCGAACCAAAAACTCGGCGACTTCTCGTCGTCGACGATTAGTGGAACGGCCGTCCGAATCTGGAATCCGTATTGTCGTGGCCTAACGGCTGCGAACACGCGGTGCCCGGCGACTGGCTCTGGTTCGCTTGCGACACCTGAGTTCACGGGCGCGAAGATTCCGGCAAGCCATCCGGCACGGTCCACAGTGGCAGGCAACATCAATGCCCTCTGGCCGACCAAGACCATTAGCGGTAGAACCTATGCTGGTAACGAAGATGGTCAGCCGAATGCCACAGATTCATCCCAGACGATTGACTTGGCGGACATGTACACCTTCAAGGTGGAGCATAAGTTCTCCGACAATTGGTCG